>CAMDBY010000072.1 GCA_945889575.1 Bifidobacterium breve | reverse complement strand
GGCGATGACTTTGGTGGCCGGCCAATCGACATGCACTTGCGCGGTCTTGAAGCAATGGGTGCAGAATTCGAAACGTCATCTGAAGGAATCGTTGGGCGATGCGCTCGCCTGGTTGGTGCCGAAGTAGTTTTCGATTTCCCCAGCGTGGGCGCAACCGAAAATGTCTTGATGGCAGCAGTTGTTGCAGATGGCGTCACAACTATTCGTAATGCTGCACGTGAACCAGAAATTGCAGACTTGTGCAACATGTTGCGCAAAATGGGGTGCCGCATCGATGGAATTGGCACGGCAACATTGACTATTACAGGTGTTGCTCCGTCTTCATTGCAGCCAGTTACCCATGAAGTAGTGACTGATCGTGTGCAGTCGGCAACATACATCGCTGCTGTTGGCATGTGTGGTGGCACCATTCGTGTTGCACGGGCAAATGCTCAACACATGGGCATGATGCTGACGCGCTTTTCAGACATGGGCATGATCTTTGACATTGACGACGAGGGCATCACCGCTACAGCACCAGACAGATTGATATCGGTTGATGTCTCCACATTGCCGTATCCGGGTGTTGCTACCGATTACAAACCACTAGTGGTAGCGATGTTGTCCATGGCACACGGAGTCGGAATAGTTACCGAGAATTTGTATCCAGGTCGCTTCCGTTATGTTGACGAATTACGTGCACTGGGAGCCAACATAGAGATAGATGGCCATCATGCAGTTGTGCGTGGAGTAGAACATCTCACTGGCGCCACCGTGGTTGCGCCTGACATTCGTGCCGGTGCAGCACTTGTTGTCGCAGGTCTCGCAGCTTCTGGAATTACGGAAATCGGTGATGTGTTCCACATTGATCGGGGATATGACGACATCGTGGGTCGCCTCAGTGCTCTGGGAGCCTCAATTAGTCGGGTTCGACCTGAGTCGTAGCCTCAGGCGGGGCCAATTTCTTGGCACGCGAATTAGCGAGCCGTAAAAGACCAAAAATGAGGGCAATGGGCACGAGGGCATACAGCAACTCGTCCCACCCACCTTGATGAGCGAACATGATGTCAGCGTAGGCTGTAACTATGTCAATGCGCCAACAGGTAGAAGAAACCATCGTGGTCATCAGGCCAGCTCTTCAGGCCGACGGCGGAGACATCGTGTTGCATGATGTCAATGAAGAGACCGGCGTCATCTCAGTAGAACTGGTCGGCGCATGCACAACATGTCCTGCTTCTGACCAGACTCTCAAGGCTGGTATCGAACGCATTATGAAAGACCGCATCGACGGGGTCACCGAGGTCGTGCAGGTCGTCTAAGTGAGCCGTCGCACTCTTAGCCCCGAACAACTTTTTACCGCCGCATGTGATGGCGACCGCGCAGCTCTTGCTCGCGTCTTGTCGTTACTCGAACGTGGTGATGCTGTGGCACGTGAAGTTGGAAGGCTTGCCTACAAGCGCAGTGGCTCTGGCTACACAGTTGGTATCACTGGGGCTCCTGGCGCCGGAAAGAGCACGCTTACCAGTTCGCTCATCACACACTTGCGCAAACAAGATCTTGAAATTGCGGTTCTCGCAATCGACCCATCATCACCATTCACTGGTGGCGCAATTTTGGGTGACCGCGTTCGTATGCAAGACCACGCAACAGACCCCGGTGTCTTTATTCGTTCCATGGCAACACGAGGGCACCTTGGTGGTTTGTCGCTGTCAACGCCTGAAGCGATTCGCATGCTTGATGCAGTAGGCCGTCAATGGATTTTGGTCGAAACTGTTGGTGTTGGGCAAGTAGAAGTTGAAATTGCTGGCAAGGCAGACACCACTGTTGTTGTGTTGAACCCAGGCTGGGGCGATTCGGTGCAAGCAAACAAAGCCGGCCTCATGGAAATTGCAGATGTGTTCGTTATCAACAAAGCAGATCGCAAAGGCGTACAAGAAACTCAGCGCGACATTGAACAAATGTTGGAACTGTCTGATCTTGCCCACGAAGCGTGGCACCCACCAATTGTTGCCACTATCGGCAACACCGGCGAAGGTGTTCCAGAAATGTGGGATGCGGTATTAGAACATCGCGCCACAATTGAATCCTCCGGAGTATTGAAGTCTCGTCGTGAATTTCGGTTGCGCGCTGAACTGCGCGAAATTGTTGCACGCCGTCTTGAATTGAAAGCTCGTGAAATTCTTAGCGGTGACCATTGGGATGGTCTGCAGGATCAGGTGCTGAATCACCTTCTTGATCCGTGGTCGGCCGCTGATGAAATGTTGCGCGGAGTAGGAGCCTGAAATGTCTAATGAATCTTTAGTCCTTATAGATCGCCGTAGTGATGGAGTTGCTGTCGTCACGTTGAACTCGCCAAAGGTCAATGCTCTTTCTACTGCGCTACTGGCACGCCTTCATGATGTGGCGCGTGAACTCACAAGCAATCCTGCAGGCGCAGTTGTTCTTACAGGTGGCGACCGTTTGTTCGCCGCTGGTGCTGACATTTCAGAATTTGGTGGCCCTTCTGAAGCAAAAACAATCGGCGCAGCGTTTCACGCCGCATTGAATGCAGTTGCGGCAATTCCTTCGTTCACCATTGCTGCCGTCAGTGGCTATGCGCTTGGCGGAGGGTGTGAATTGTCTATGGCATGCGACTATCGCATTGCGTCAACAAAGGCAGTGTTTGGACAACCCGAAATTCTCCTCGGCATTATTCCTGGCGGCGGCGGAACGCAACGTCTTCCACGTCTCGTGGGTGCAAGCAGGGCTAAGGAAATCATGGCGACAGGTCGTCAAGTAAAGGCCGAAGAAGCACTTTCTATTGGCCTTGCTAACGAAGTGGTGGAACCAGACGCACTGATGACTCGCGCTCTTGAGCTGGCAATCACCATCGCATCTGGCGCAACGGTCGCAACTCGACTAATCAAACAGGCAGTTGACCAGGGCATTGAGACTGATCTGGCTTCGGGTCTTGCCCTTGAACTCCAGTTGTTTGAAGATGTTTTTCACTCAAATGACAGTCAAATCGGTGTGGCTAGTTTCCTCGAACACGGACCAGGCAAAGCCACCTTTACCGGCAAATAGTTCATGCATCATTTTCGCGCACCTGATGCACGCCGCTTCATTTCTGCCTCGCTAATGATTGGCATTGCGTTTGTTATCTTCGGCGCATCATTCGGAGTCTTGTCCGTTTCGGCCGGAGCATCTGTTGCGCAAACATGCGCTATGTCTTTGCTTGTTTTCACCGGTGCTTCACAAATGTCTGCAGTCAGTGTTCTCGCTTCAGGCGGAACAGTCGCAAGTGCATTCGGTGGGGCAGTGTTGCTGTCGGGCCGTAATGCGGTCTATGGCTTAGCAATGTCACCCGTGTTGAAACAGGGAAGTCTCGCTTCTCGGTTACTTGGTGCGCAATGGGTAATCGATGAAACAACTGCTGTGGTATCTGCAGAAACTGATCCGGCTACCCGCCGAACTGCATTCTGGATTTCTGGTGCAATCCTTTACGCAAGCTGGAATATCGGAACGTTGCTCGGTGCTCTAGTGGGTTCCAGTATTAACCCAAGCGATTTCGGACTTGATTCAGCATTCCCTGTGATGTTCACGGCAATGATTGCACCGCACCTGCGTACATCTACTGGACGTAAAGCCGCATTGTTTGGTGCAGTGGCAGCAGTAGCGCTTGCGCCGTTCATGCCGATTGGTTTACCGATACTTGTTTCAGCACTTGGCATGTTGTTCGGCATATCACCGGCTTCGGGCGAACAAACAGTGACGACAGACGGCGCACCATGAGTTGGACCTTTGTTTTGGCATTGGCTGCGTGCGCGTATGGCCTGAAGCTTCTTGGTGCTGTCATCATTGGACAGCGTGAGATGCCGCTGGTGGTACAACGTTGTTTGTTACTGATTCCAGCAGCGTTGCTTGCAGGGCTGATTGCGAAAGATACGTTTACGACTGGCCAGCACTACGCCATTGATGCGCGTGCTGCCGGTTTAGCGGTTGCGGTGCTTGCTACGTGGCGCAAGTTGCCGTTTGTTGTAGTGATTGTTGCTGGGGTGGGGACCACAGCCCTCATACGTGTGTTTGTCTAGTGCAGTCTGTGTTTCTGTGAGACTGAGAACATGAGTACTTCAACCCTGCTGCTTGTGCTCGACTTGGTGGGTATTGCCGTATTTGCATTTTCTGGTGGCTTGGTCGGCGTGGAAAAGAACCTCGATATTTTTGGGGTACTTGCCTTGGCGGCCACGTCTGCTTTAGGCGGCGGAATCATTCGTGATCTGTTGTTGGGGATTGCACCTCCTGCCACATTTACCGATGCTCGATATTTAGTCGTGCCTGTTGTGTGTGGTGTTTTTGTTTTCTTTGTTCACCCCACAATTACTCGGTTACAAAAACCACTTCTCGTGCTTGACGCGGCAGGCTTGGGTCTGTTCGCAGTTGCTGGTGCACAGAAGGCATTGAGTGCTGGTGTTAATGCCCCTGCATCTATTGGTATTGGCATGCTCACTGCAATTGGGGGAGGGGTGGCACGCGATGTTTTGGTTCGTGAGATTCCTGTGGTGTTGCACCGAGAGATCTATGCGACTGCAGCTATAGCTGCGGCAATAGTTGTTGTGGTTGGCGATGAATTGAATTTCAACCAATCAGCAGTGGCCATTGCAGGAATCGTACTTGCGTTTTCAATCCGCGTGATTTCAAAGTGGCGTGGCTGGTCTGCGCCACGACCTGCGTGATTATTGTTCAGCGAGTTTTTTGAGAATGCGTAAGTTCTTGCGCCAAATTGCTTTCATCACAATTTGACCGCCAACAAGAGCGCCGAGTTTTCCACCAAGCCACCATGGGAAAACCAAGACTTCGGTCCACACGAATCGAGTGCTTGATGGAGAAAGAGCTTCAAGTGTGAATTCACCAGTTCCGGTAACAACGCCGGTGTGTGTGACGCCCATGGCTACTTGTGGAACCCATGAAGTGATCTTCATCTCATCGACAAGTTTGATGGGGCCAACTTTGGTGTCGCAATAAAATTCAGTGCCTGTGCCGCGTGTCTGATCAGTTTTGAAACGAATCGCAACGGCATCTGCCATCCAATCAATATGACGCTCAATTGGTTCGACGATTTCCCACACTCGCTGAGTGCTCGCGTTGATATCAATCGCTACGCGAATGCTTCCCATGAATCAAACGCCAACTGCAGCGCGGCGCAGAGCGTCTGCTGCAAATTCAGGCGCGATGATATTGATCATGACGCCTGTGCCGCGTTCGAAACCGGCAGTGGTGGTGAGTTTGGGGAACAGGTGTGCGTGCCAGTGGTACGTGCCTTCGTGATGCGATGGGGCTGTATGGAACACGAGGTTGAAGGCAATGTCGCCAAGGGTGGCAACAAGATGCTTCAGAGCATCACGAACGGCAAGACCAACACCGGTGAGTGCATCGTCGGATGAATCAGTGAGGTGTTGCTGGTGATCTTTTGGCATGATGAGCAATTCATAGGGGCTAGAAGACCAGAACGGGCAAATCACCATGGCGTGATCATTTTCAAGAACGAAACGTTCGTTGTTTGATTCTGCTTCGGTGGTGGTGCACACAATGCATCCACCTTTGAAGCGTTCGAAAGCGCGTTCTTCTTCAAGAATTTCGCCTGGTACAAACGGAAGTCCGAGCAACTGTCCGTGGGGGTGAGCAAGTGATGCGCCAGCTTCACGACCATGATTCACAATTGCTTGCGTGTAACGAATGTTTGGAGTGTTGGCATGTGCGATAAAGCGAGCCTTGAGTGCAGTCATGAGTTGGGCGATCTGATCATCAGAAAGTTGGTGGAGACGCACTTCGTGTTCTGGTGAGTACACAAACACTTCGTGGGTGCCACTGGCTTCAGCCATGACGTGTACCGGGCCGAGGTTGCGTACTGCAAGTGACTCGTCGCCTTCGAATGCGGGGTAGCGGTTCGCGATTACGCGCAATTGCCAATTGCCTGCTGCGTCAACATTTTCCAATAACGGAACATCTGCATGTGAATGTGCGCTGTCGGGACAAAATGGGCATTCGCGATCAGGATCGTTTTCAACTTTTTGTGCGCGCGGAGCAAAGTCACTCGTGCGTTGAGCTCGAGATGGCACCACCGTGACCCATCGGCCGGTGAGAAGATTGAGACGAAGTTGACTCATTGCTCCTTCAGGATAGGGCGAAATGCCTTGTTTTCGGTGGACTATCGGCTCGCAAAGGAGTCACATAGTGGGTGAATACCGACTGATATGACGATGTGAATCTGAAGTAAACGCCGTCTGACGCCCGTCGGCATATCGAGAGAACAAAGCCAGTCCAGACTGTTCGGCAATTGCATCGAGTTGGGGTGGGGTGAAGTAACGAACAGCCCATGACCGAATGTGTGCACCGTGTTCAGGACCAGGGTGAGTGAATGTGCCTGTGATGCGCTGAGACAGCGGGTCATGGTGGCTGGTGGCGAGTACTTCTTCCCCTGTGGCCATGGTTTGCATGGATTCATGTGTTGAGGCTTCTGTTGAATTCGGAATGACGGCGTCGATATACAGCGACCCAGTCGAAGTAAGGGCGTGTGCAATATTTCTGATGCAGGAATGAAGGGCTGCCTCGTCTGGCACATTGAACAGCGTGTTGTATCCGATGAATACAACATCGAACGGGCCGTTTGGTAGTTGTTCTGAAAAGTCACCGCGTATGAAGGAGACGGAAGCAGGGAAGTTCTTTTCTTGCGCAATCTGCAACATCGCTGCCGATGAATCAATGCCAATGATGGTGTCGCTAGCCGTGGGCCGCAATGACAGCCATTGCGCTACAAGTCGTCCTGTGCCGACACCGAGCTCAAGAACGCGAACCGACTGAGGGGGTAGGGAACTGACGACGGATTCGAGAAAATCGGCATCGTCGAGGTCTGCGTACCACTGGTCGTAGACCTCGGCAAAGGAATCGCCATAGGTCGTTGCGTCATATCCATCAACGCCATAGGGGTTCGCTTCATGGTGGCTCATCAGGTACTAGTCCACCACGACCATGTGTGAGGGGACGCATCGGTAGCCTGATTAGATGACCGAGATCACCAATTTGCCACGTTCGTACGTGTATCTCGATCATGCTGCAACGTCTCCGTTGCGCTCAGAGGCTCGAGATGCCATGAGCAAGTACGGCGATGTGATGTACGCAAACCCATCGGGCTCGCATCGATTTGCGCGAGAAGCCCGTCAGGTCATTGATGAAGCACGAGATGTGGTGGCTGAAGTAATCGGATGTCGTCCTGGTGAAGTGATTTTCACGAGCGGTGGAACCGAAGGTGCTAACGCAGCAGTTCTTGGTGCTACTCGTCGAACTGGTGGTACCGCTGTTTGTGGCTCAACTGAACATCATGCTGTGTTGCATTGTGTTGAGCACATTGATGGCACCGTGGTGCCAGTTACGTCTGCTGGCTCGGTAGACCCTGATGTCATGCGGGCAGTGCTAACAGACCTCGACAATGTTGCTGTGGTGTCGGTAATGGCAGTGAATAACGAGACCGGTGCAATTTCAGATTTAGAGCACATCTCACATGCTGTGCGTCGGCAGGCACCTAATGCGTTGTTTCACACAGATGCTGTGCAGGCGGCGTGTTGGATTGACTTGCGAACTGTGTGGTCACATGTTGATGTCTTGACATTGTCAGCCCACAAATTTGGCGGACCAAAAGGAATGGGAATCATGGTGCTGCGTGAAGGCGCGACACTAGAACCACTTATTTTGGGTGGGGGACAAGAACGTGATCGTCGCAGTGGCACACACAACGTTGCGGGCATTGTGGGCACTTCTATTGCGCTGTCGTTGACTGATCAGAATCGCACATCTGAAGTGGCCCGAATTGGCAGGTTGCGTGACCAGTTGATTAATGGAATCACATCACGCATCGAATGCGCCACAGCAACTCTCGCGCCAGGTGCTGGCACTGCTGGTACGGCTCATGTGTGCTTGGAAAATCTTGAAAGCGAATCATTGTTGGACCTGTTAGATGAGGCGCGTGTATGTGTGTCTGCTGCATCGGCGTGTGCAAGCGGGGCCATGGAGCCATCACACGTATTGGCAGCCATGGGTGTTTCTCGTGAAC
>CAMDBY010000071.1 GCA_945889575.1 Bifidobacterium breve | reverse complement strand
GTTGACGCCGCAGTTACTGCCGGTGATCACAAAGTCATCAAGACATGGTCGCGTCGCTCAACCATCGTTCCCGACATGGTGGGTCTCACCATTGCCGTGCACGACGGTCGCAAGCACGTCCCTGTGTATTGCACAGAGTCAATGGTTGGTCACAAGCTTGGTGAGTTCTCACCAACTCGTACTTTCCGCTTCCACGCTGGACAAGAAAAGAACACAAGGAAGTAGTCATGACCGGTCCAAAGCTCAATGAAGCTAACTTCGTAAAAGGTTCAAAAAGTGGAAGCCGCGCAAGCGCTCGCTACCACCGTTCATCTGCATCGAAAGTGCGCGTCGTGCTGAACCTTGTTCGCTACCAAGACGTTCGCACTGCAGACCAAATCTTGCAGTTCACAGATCGTGAAGCTGCACGTGTTGTTCGCAAGGTTCTTGCATCTGCTGTAGCAAATGCTGTTAAAAACGACCATCTTGACGCTGACGAATTGTTCGTAAAGGCATGCTTCGCAGACGAGGGTCCAACGCTCAAGCGTTTCCGTCCTCGCGCAAAGGGTCGTGCCGGAGCAATCTTGAAGCGCACATGCCACATCACACTCATTGTTGATCGCATGAGCGATTCACAACTTGCAGTGATCGAAGCAAAGACAATGGCAAAGGGTGCACCTTCCAACAACCGTCGCGCACGTGTTGCTGCAAGCCGCAAGGAAGCCCCTGTTGCAGAACAAGAGATCGTTGCCGATGACCAAGTCGTCGACACCACCACAACTGAAGAAGCAGGCAACTGATGGGTCAGAAGATCAATCCATACGGGTTCAGACTCGGCATCACTACAGACTGGAAGAGCCGCTGGTTCAGCGAGCGCGAATACAAGGACTATCTCACAGAGGATTGGAAAATCCGTGAGTACCTCATGAAGACACTTGAAGATGCAGCTGTTAGCCGCGTTGAAGTAGAGCGCACACGTGACAAGCTTCGCATCGACGTTCACACCGCACGCCCCGGAATTGTTATCGGTCGTAAGGGTGCAAAGGCAGACGAACTTCGTACTGGCCTTGCAAAGATCACTGGTAACAATCGCTTGCAACTCAACATTGTTGAAATCAAGCAAGCAGAACTCGACGCAGCTCTTATCGCACAGGGTGTTGCTGACCAATTGGTCAACCGCATCGCTTTCCGTCGCGCCATGAAGCGTGCCGTTCAGAACGCACAGAAGTTCGGTGCACTTGGTATTCGTGTTCAGTGTTCAGGCCGCCTTGGTGGTGCTGAAATGAGCCGTACGGAGTGGTACCGCGAAGGACGCGTTCCTTTGCACACACTTCGTGCAGACATCGACTACGGATTCCGCGAAGCACGTACCAGTTCTGGTCGCGTTGGCGTAAAGGTGTGGCTCTACAAGGGCGACATCCTTCCGTACAAGAGCACATCACAAGACAAGATTTCTCGCGAAGCAGCAATGGCTGTTGGCGAAACTTCCGGTCAAGTTGTTCAAGAAGCTGCTGCTCGCAAAGTTGTTTCATCAGGTGGCCCACGTGGCGCTGTTGAAACCGCTGAGCCAGAAATCCAGCCACTCGTGAAGCCTGCTGATCCTGAGTTCGAGCGTTTGCTTGAAGAAGAAGAAGCAATCGAGCGTCGTATGCACGATTCGCATGAGACTCCAAAACTTCGTGGGGAGGGCTGATCATGTTGATGCCTCGTAAAGTAAAACACCGTAAGCAGATGCGCGGTCGTATGACCGGTGTATCAAAGGGCGGAAACGCACTTGCATTTGGTGAGTTCGGTATTCAAGCTCTTGAACCAGGTTGGATCAGCGCTCGTCAAATTGAAGCTGCTCGTATTGCAATGACTCGTCACATTAAGCGCGGCGGAAAAGTATGGATCAACATCTTTCCTGACAAGCCAGTGACAAAGAAGCCAGCAGAAACCCGTATGGGTTCCGGCAAAGGTAACCCAGAGTTTTGGGTTGCAGTTGTGAAGCCTGGCCGCATTTTGTTCGAGTTGTCGTACCCAAGCGCTGATGTTGCGCGTGCCGCTCTCGAGCGCGCCGTACAAAAGCTCCCGATCAAGGCTCGCGTTATTTCACGCGACGAGCCAATCTGATAGGACAGTAAAAAAATGGCACATTCAATTACCGACCTTCGTGACATGGATCTCGCAGCCCTCGTGGCCGAGCTCCGTGCCAGTAAACAAGAAGCCCTTAACCTGCGATTTCGCAACGCAACAGGCCAACTCGACAAGCATGACGAGTTGGGCAAAGTACGTCGTCAAATCGCCCGCATCAATACCCTCATCCGTCAGCGCGAAATCGTTGCGGCCGAGGCAGCCGGGAAGTGAGTAGTCACATGGCAGAAGAAAATAACACCGAAGAGCGCAACGCACGCAAGGTTCGCGAAGGAATGGTCGTCTCTAACAAGATGAACCAAACTGCAGTGATCGCCATTGTCGAGCGTGTTGCTCACCATAAGTACAGCAAGATGGTCGTTCGTACCAAGAAGCTCTACGCACACGACGCAACCAACGATGTCAACATCGGTGACCGCGTTCGCGTTATGGAAATTCGTCCAATGTCAAAGCTCAAGCGCTGGCGCATCATCGAAGTTCTGGAGCGTGCAAAGTGATTCAGCAAGAGTCTCGTCTCCGCGTTGCCGATAACAGTGGCGCAAAAGAAGTGTTGTGCATCAAGGTTCTTGGTGGAACACGTCGTCGCTATGCATCAATTGGTGATGTTTTCATCGCCACTGTGAAAGACGCTATTCCAGGCGCCGCAGTGAAAAAAGGTGAAGTAGTTCGTTGCGTTGTTGTTCGTGTGAAGAAGGAAAAGCGTCGTCCAGATGGCAGCTACATCCGCTTCGACGAAAATGCAGCTGTTCTTATCAAAGAAGATCTCACGCCTCGTGGCACCCGTATTTTCGGACCAGTTGGCCGCGAATTGCGTGACAAGAAATTTATGCGAATCGTCTCGCTCGCACCGGAGGTGCTCTAGTCATGAAGTTCCGTAAAGGTGACACAGTTCAACTTATTGCTGGCAAAGAAGCTGGTTCTCAAGGTGAGATCATCGAAGTTCGTCCAAAAGACAACCAGGTGATTGTTCAAGGTCGCAACGTTGTAAAGCGCCACACCAAGGCTCGCAGTGCAAACCAAAAAGCCGACATCATTGAAAAGCCAATGCCAATCGATGCATCAAACGTGATGCTCGTAGTCAAGGGCAAGCCAACACGTGTTGGTTACAAGATCAAAGACGACGGCACCAAGGTGCGCGTTGCGAAAAAGACAGGAGACGAAGTCTGATGGCTACTACCGCTACTTCTCCGCGCCTCAAGGTTCGTTACGAAGCTGAGATCAAGCAGGCTCTGCTTATTCAACTTGGTCTTGCGAACCCGATGCAGGTTCCAAAGCTAGAAAAAATTGTCGTCAACATGGGTGTAGGCCGCGCAACTCAGCAGCCGTCACTTCTTGATGGTGCAGTGTCAGACCTCACAGCATTGTCTGGTCAAAAGCCACTCGTCACCAAGTCACGTGACGCAATCGCAAACTTCAAACTGCGTGAAGAACAAGCAATTGGCTGCAAAGTCACTTTGCGTGGCGACCGCATGTGGGAATTCTTCGATCGTTTGCTTTCCATTGCAATTCCTCGTATCCGCGACTTCCGCGGATTGCCAGTGAACTCATGGGATGGGCGCGGCAACTACACATTTGGTCTTTCAGATCAGATCGTGTTCCCAGAAATTGATTATGACAAGATCGATGCCACTCGTGGCATGGACATCACGATTGTTACAACAGCAGTCAGCAATGAGCAGGGCCGTGCCCTTCTCGACGCATTCGGTTTTCCCTTCAAGCGTGGCAACGAGGGTGGACCCCCCGCACGTAAGAAGCCAAAGGGTCGCGGTCCTGTCCGCGGCGGCAAGAGGAAGTAGGTAGGTCATGGCCAAGATTTCACAAATCAATAAAGCAAATGCAAAGCCCAAGTTCAAGGTGCGTGGTTACACACGTTGCCGCAAGTGTGGTCGCGCCCGTTCGGTGTACCGCAAATTTGGACTGTGCCGTATTTGTCTTCGAGAAATGGTTCACGCCGGAGAAATTCCAGGCGTCACTAAGGCGAGCTGGTAGGTACCAATCATGATGACCGATCCAATCGCAGACATGCTCACACGCATCCGCAACGCAAACACTGCGTTGCACGAAGCAGTAGTGATGCCATCGTCGAAACAAAAAGTTGCTCTCGCTGAAATCCTCAAAAAAGAGGGTTACATCAATAGCTACGCCGTTGCACCTTCTACAAAAGGTCCAGGCAATCAACTCACCGTTCAAATGAAATATTCAAATGATCGCCATCGCACCATCAAGGGCCTGACACGTGTGTCAACTCCTGGTCTTCGCGTGTATCGCAATTCAACTCAGGTACCTCGCGTACTTGGTGGTCTTGGTGTCGCAGTTCTATCCACTAGCCAAGGTCTTATGACCGACCGTGAAGCGCGCAAGCGCAAGGTCGGCGGCGAAGTCCTGTGCTTCGTGTGGTGAGCCTGGGACGAAAGTAGGAAACGAATATGTCACGAATTGGTAAAGCTCCCATCACCGTTCCATCGGGCGTCGATGTCACCATTGCTGGTCGCACCGTCACTGTAAAAGGACCAAAGGGAACACTCGCACGCGATATTCCTGGTGAAATTGTTGTCCGTAAAGAAGACACCACCATCTTTGTTGAGCGTCCAAACGACGAGCGTCAGAACCGTGCACTCCACGGTTTGTCACGCACACTCGTGAACAACATGGTCTTGGGTGTCACTGAAGGTTTTGCAAAAGAACTTGAAATCGTTGGCGTGGGTTACCGCGCTGAAGCACAGGGCGCGAATCTGCGTCTTGCACTTGGTTTCTCACACCCTGTCATCGTGCCAGCACCTGAAGGAATTTCATTTGAAATTCCTGTGCAGACACGAGTCATTGTGAAGGGCATCGACAAAGAACTTGTCGGTCAAGTTGCAGCAAACATTCGTTCAATCCGTAAGCCAGAGCCATACAAGGGCAAAGGCGTGCGTTATCTCAATGAGCACATTCTCCGTAAGGCCGGCAAGACCGGCAAGAAGTGATTCGGTAGTAAGGATTCACCATGGCAAATCTCTCAAGCATTCGTCGCGAGTCACGACTTCGTCGTCATCGTCGTGTACGCAAAAAGATCTTCGGCACAGCAGCGCGTCCTCGTCTTGCCGTGCATCGCACAAACAAGCACTTCAGCATGCAACTCATCGATGATGATCTCGGTCACACAATCGCTGCAGCATCATCTGTTGAAGGCGACCTTCGCAGCGCAAGCGGCGCAACTGTTGCCGCAGCTACAAAAGTCGGACAATTAATCGCACAACGCGCCAAGGCAGCCGGAATCTCAACGGTCGTTTATGACCGCGGTGGTTACGCCTACCACGGCCGTGTTGCCGCAGCAGCGCAAGCAGCTCGTGAAGCAGGACTGGAGTTCTAATGAGTAACTCATACTCAAATAACGCAAATCCATCAACACCCCCAGAGCCAGGCGCACTTCGTGAATCACGCGTGATTCACATCAACCGTGTTGCAAAGGTTGTTAAGGGCGGACGTCGTTTCTCTTTCACAGCACTTGTTGTTGTGGGCGATGGCAACGGTCGTGTTGGTCTCGGATACGGAAAGGCAAAGGAAGTTCCTTTGGCAATCCAAAAAGGTACTGAAGAAGCAAAGAAGAGCATGTTTGATGTTGCGCTTGCCGGAACAACAATCATTCACCCAATTCTCGGAATCTCCGGAGCTGGTCGCGTTCTTTTGAAGCCTGCTGCTCCTGGTACCGGTGTTATCGCCGGTGGTGCAGCTCGAATCATTCTTGAAGAAGCTGGCGTGCACGATGTGCTCGCTAAGTCACTTGGTTCTGCGAACGCAATCAACGTTGCTCGTGCAACTATTGATGGTCTTCGTGAACTACAGCGTCCTGATGAAGTAGCAAAGCGTCGCGGCATTCCTGCCGAGACATTTGTTCCAAAGGGACTACTGAAGGCATACAACGAGCGCAAGAAAGCACTCGCTGCTGGAGAGGCACATTAATCATGGCTGAGAAAACTCTTACCGTTACGTTGAAGCGTTCAAAGATTGGCGCAAAGCCAAAATCTGTTGGCACGCTTCGCGCACTCGGTCTCACCAAAATTGGTGACACCAACACTCTTCCCGATCGTCCAGAAATTCGCGGCATGATTGCCCGAGTTCCTCACCTCATTGAAGTCAAGGAGAACAACTGATCATGCGCGTCGATGAACTTGCACCAGCACCAGGAAGTAACCACCGCGCAAAGCGCAAAGGTCGTGGTACCGGCGGTAAGGGCGGTAAAACTGCCGGCCGTGGTACTAAAGGTCAGAACGCACGTGGTCGCGGCAAGGTAGCTCGCGGTTTCGAAGGTGGTCAGACACCAATGAGCCAGCGTCTTCCAAAGTTGAAGGGCTTTAATAACCCATTCCGTGTTGAGTATTACGCCGTCAACCTTGACGCTCTTACTGATATCGGTCTTGCAGAAGTCACTCCTGAAATCCTCATGGCAAAGGGTGTTGCTCATAAGGGCACCTTGGTCAAGGTTCTTGGCCGTGGCACATTGTCGATCCCAGTCAAGGTCTCTGCTCATGCAGTCTCGAAGTCAGCGGAAGCTGCCATTCTTGCTGCAGGTGGTTCTGTGACTATTCTGCCTTTGCCACACAAAATTCGTCCTCCGGCTAAGGGCAACCAGTTCACCAACCGCTAACCGTCGTCGCAGCAGTTACTGCGCGATGTCGATAAGGAGTACTACGTGTTTTCTAACCTGAAGAACATCTTCAAGGTAGAAGATCTTCGCAAGAAGGTGTTTTTCACCCTTGTCATGATCATGGTCTATCGGTTTGGGTCGTCGCTTCGCGTGCCCGGCATTGATGCAAGTGCCGTTGCGCAATTGCGTGAAGCATCGAAATCACAAGGTGCTCTTGGGTTCTTGAACTTGTTCTCTGGTGGAGCATTCGGATCTTTCTCCATTTTCGCGCTCGGCATCATGCCGTACATCACCGCCAGCATCATCATGCAGGTGCTGAATGTTGTGATTCCTAAATTGCAGGAATGGCAAGAGATGGGTGCTGTTGGTCAGCGAAAGATCACACAATGGACTCGGTATGTCGCAATTGCAATTGCTTTGTTACAAGGTTCCGGACTCACGTTTATCTTCGGACAAGTGAATGGCTCTGCATTCTTTGGTGCAGCAGCGCAAGCCCCAGACGTTGTCTTGCTTGATCCGTTTATGCCGCGTGCATTGCTGGTTATCCCAACGCTTGTTGCGGGTACCGCAATGTTGATGTGGGTCGGTGAACTCATCAGCCAGCGTGGCATTTCAAATGGAATGTCCGTCATCATTTTTGCTTCGATAGTTGCTGGTTTGCCATACAGTTACTACTCAATTTTGCAGAGCAAGAAGTTCATCGTGTTCGCACTGCTGGTCATTGTGTCGCTCGCGATTTTGGCTGCGGTGGTTCGTGTCGAAATGGGGCAACGGCGAATCCCCGTTCAATTTGCCAAACGTGTTGTTGGTCGCAATATGACTGGCGGTCAAAGCACATACATTCCGTTGAAGGTCAACCAGGCCGGAATCGTTCCGATTATCTTTGCTTCGTCTGTGTTGTTGCTACCGGTTTTGCTGTCAAACATTCTCGGTAGTGCTGAAGGCTGGCGCGGTTCCGTTGCACGTTTCGTCAATGATTACTTGGTGAATAGCCAAAACATGGTGTACATCGTCGGTTTCTTTTTGCTCATTGTTGCTTTCGCATATTTCTACAACTCCATCGCATTCGACCCCATTCGTCAAGCAGATCAGTTGCGCAAACAAGGTGGCTTCATTCCTGGTATTCGTCCTGGCCAACAGACAGAGCGTTACTTGTCGAAAGCTGTTAACCGCATCACGTTGCCTGGTGCAACCTTTGTTGCGTTCATTGCAATCTTGCCGTACATCATTTTGTGGGTCGGAGATGTCCAATCGTTCCCATTTGCCGGAACCACTGTGTTGATTGCTGTCGGTGTCGCACTTGAATTGATGCGTCAGATTGATAGTCAATTAATGCTGCGCAACTATGAGGGCTTCTTGAAGTGACCGCCGGCCCTTTTGGGTGGTGGTTTGCCCTCGTGGGTAATCAGAGGTACTTATGATTCCTGGCGCACGGTTGGTGCTGTTGGGCCGTCAAGGCTCGGGTAAAGGGACGCAATGCGTTCGCTTGTCTCGTCATTTCGTTGTCCCTCATATTTCTACGGGCGACATGGTGCGCGCAGCAGTGCGTGAAGGAACTGAACTCGGAAAGATGGCAAAGACCATTATCGATGCGGGTGGTTTAGTCGGCGACGACATCATGGTCGGATTGGTCAGTGAGCGCCTCTCAGAAGATGACGCCCGCGTGCGTGG
>CAMDBY010000070.1 GCA_945889575.1 Bifidobacterium breve | reverse complement strand
GCACGGGTTTGCCATCAACGTTCATACTGATCTTGAGTACATGACCACCAATATTGTTCCGTGTGGCATTGCGGAATATCCCGTTACATCTGTTGCTGCTGAAGGAATTGACATCACTATGAAGCAGATGGTTGATGTGGTGACTATGCATGCAGCAAAAGCATGGGGTGGCTCAGTTGCAGAGCGTCAAGATATTGCATGGAAGCACACACCAGAAGACTTGTCGGCATTTTCACGAGGCGAAGGCCCCGGAGCACCAGTGCGCATGCTGAGCAGGCTTGCACGAGCAGGCGTGGAAGATGCCATCGAGTTGTCGGAACGTAAACCTGATTGGATTCGTCCACGTGTTTCACTTGGGCCTGAAGTTCTCGATCTAAAAAAGACATTGCGAGATCATTCACTAGTGACAGTGTGCGAGGAAGCTGGTTGCCCCAACTTGTCTGAGTGCTGGAGCGACGGAACCGCAACGTTTATGGTGCTCGGCGAACGGTGCACACGTGCATGTGGGTTTTGTTTAATTGACACCAGCAAGCCAAATGCACCAGATGCTGATGAACCGGCGCGCATTGCTGCAGCAGTTGCCGAACTGGGATTGTCGTATGTGGTTCTTACCATGGTGGCGCGTGATGATCTAGCCGACGAGGGCATGGGGCACATTGCACAATGTGTTACCGCTATCAAAGACCTTGATCCATCAATCCAAGTTGAAACTCTGATCTCTGATGCGCGAGGAACTGTTTCTCTTGACATTATTTTGAACGCCGCGCCTGATGTGTTGAATCACAACGTGGAAACAGTGCCGCGTTTGCAACGAGCAGTACGGCCATCGGCTGGATATGCGCGCAGTTTGTCAGTGTTGTCTCGCGCCAAAGCGCACGGGCTTATCGTGAAGTCAGGTCTCATCGTGGGAATGGGTGAAACCGATGAGGAAGTGTTCGGAGTGCTTGCAGATTTGGCTGCGATTGGCGTCGACATTGTGACGATTGGCCAGTACCTTCGCCCAACATCGCATCATTTGCCTGTGTCGCGCTGGGTAGAACCTGCAGTATTTGATTCGTACAAGCGCGTAGGGGAGTCACTTGGTATTGGGCATGTGGAGTCAAGCCCACTAACCCGGTCGAGCTATCACGCAAAAGAGTCTGCTGCACATGCTGTACCTGTCAAGATTGGTTCCCGATGAGTTCTACAGTTTCTGAATCAACACTTCTTAGTCGTCTTGAGAGGGCTCGTACTGAAATGGCACGCACCGGAGTGGATGCATTGATTTTGTCGCTCGGACATGATCTGCCGTATCTCACTGGTTACTTGGCAATGCCATTAGAGCGCCTCACCATGTTGGTGGTGCCACGCGAAGGCGATGCGTCATTGATTATTCCTCGTTTAGAAGCTCCTCGCGTTACTGAGATGCCAAGCGTCTTTTCTCTTGCTACATGGAACGAAACTGATGACCCCGTTGCATTGGCGCACAAACTGCTTGGTTCGGCTCGCACCATCGCAGTTGGTGACCAGATGTGGTCGCGTTTCCTAGTTGATTTATTAAAGTTCCGCCCCGATGCAAAATATGTGCGTTCTGTAGTTGTTATGGAAGCGTTGCGGTCACGTAAAGATGCTGCAGAAATTGCAGCCCTGGTGGCTGCTGGTGCTGCGGCCGACAGAGTCGCTGCACAATTACATGCTGGAGATATCCCGCTTGTTGGTCGTACTGAAGCACAAGTATCGGCAGACATTTCAGCGCGCCTCATTGCCGAAGGCCATCAAGTCGTGAACTTTGCGATTGTCGCTGCTGGTGAAAATGCTGCAAGCCCACATCACCATGCTGGCGATCGAGTCATCAAGCACGGTGAAATTGTGTTGTGCGACTTTGGCGGCACGATGAATGATTACTGCAGTGACATCACTCGGTGTGTCCATATTGGTGAACCACCTGCAGACATTGCCGAGGCATACGACGTGTTGTTTGAGTCGCAAGCAGCTGGTGTCGCAGCGGGCCTGATTGGTTCGTCCTGTGCCGGCGTTGACGCTGCATCACGTGGTGTTATTGATGCGGCAGGGTTTGGCGAGTGGTTTGTGCACCGCACGGGTCACGGCATCGGCATGGAAGCACACGAAGATCCGTACATGGTGGCCGGAAATGACACTCCTATTGCCGTTGGTCACGCGTACAGCGTTGAACCAGGTATCTACATTCCAGGCAAATGGGGCATGAGGCTTGAAGACATTGTTGTGGCCACTGCGACAGGCCCTCAGCCTGTCAACCACACCAATCATCACCTGATTTTGCTCGACCGTTAAACCCGGGCGCACAGTGCCCTAGGGTTGGCAGTAACGAAAAGAGGATGCAGTGGCTTTAGATCTTGCAATCACAGGCGGAATGGTCGTTGACGGGACAGGAAACGCGCCACAACGTGCAGACGTTGGCGTGAAAAATGGACGCATTGTAGAACTCGGCACCCTGTCATCTTCTGCTTCAGAATCAATAGATGCAACGGGGCTCATTGTGTCGCCAGGTTTTATTGATCTTCACACACATTACGACGCGCAGGCATTCTGGGATACAACATTGAGTCCTTCACCCATGCATGGGGTAACCACAGTGTTCGGTGGCAATTGCGGTTTCACTATTGCCCCATTGACACCGCAAGATGGCGATTATTTGATGCGCATGTTGGCACGCGTTGAGGGAATGCCGCTCGAGTCGTTGCAACAAGGAGTTCCGTGGAATTGGACAACAACTGCTGAGTACCTTGATGCACTAGACGGCACGTTGTTACCGAATGCTGGATTTCTCGTCGGTCACAGTGCGCTGCGCCGAGTGGTGATGCACGATGAAGCCAACGAACGTGAAGCGACACCACAGGAAATTGAACAAATGGTTGTCTTGCTTCGGGCTGGCCTTAGTGCCGGAGGAATGGGTTTTTCTTCTACATGGTCACCAAGCCACAATGATCACACTGGCGCCCCAGTGCCCTCTCGTCATGCTTCACGAGAAGAACTATTAGCTCTGTGTTCAGAGGTGCGCAATCACGCCGGAACAACACTCGAATTTATTCCGGCTGTTGGCGAATTTTCTCGTGAAGTTTTTGAATTGATGGGAGACATGAGCGCTGCAGCAAATCGGCCACTTAACTGGAATTTGTTGCAGGTGTATTCACAGAACTGGGAATTGGTGCAACATCAACTTGCTGGTTTTGATATCGCAGCTGAACGTGGTGGACAAGTGTTGGCCCTTACCTTGCCCGATACCTTTCGTTTACGCTTGAACTTCAAGAGTGGATTCATTCTGGACATTCTCGAAGGTTGGGACAAGTTGATGTCGCTACCCGATGAAGAAAAACTAACAATGATGAGCTCTGCTGATGGCCGTACCCGTATGAATGCAATGGCTCAGGGCACAGCTGGTCCAACCCGTTCTATTGGAAACTGGGGTGGCTACATTTTGCTTGAAATATTCAATGAAAAGTGGAAGAAATATGAAGGCCGTATTGTTGGAGAAGTAGCGCAGGAATTGAATGTTGAGCCGTGGGACCTATTGTGCGACATTGTCGTTGATGATCGTTTGTTGACAGTTATTGCGAACCAAGATCGTGGTCAGGATCGCGACACGTGGGATAAGCGTGTGCAGGTATGGCGCGACCACCGAGCTGTAGTCGGCGCTAGCGATGCAGGTGCGCACCTTGACATGATTGACAGTTATGCGTTCAGCACCACAATGATTGCTCGGGCAGTGCGAGAACACGAATTGATGCCATTGGAGGAAGCGGTGTATCACCTGACAGATCGGCCAGCACGACTGTATGGCCTCAAAGGTAGGGGTCGTATCGCCACTGGATGGGCAGCAGATATCACCGTGTTTGATGCCTCAACAATTGGACCTGGGCCAGCGCAAATGCGTTTTGACCTTCCCGGAGGATCAGGACGGGTGTACGGAGAATCAATTGGTGTGGAACATGTCATTGTCAATGGTGTTCCTGCTGTAAGAAATAATGTCGCTCTTGGGTCGCGCCCTGGTACCTTGCTGAGGTCCGGACGCGATACCGAAACAGTGACAGCTCAGTGATCAAACTTGATATAGCAACAGTTCTTCTCCAATGGTCAACCGGAGGCCTGTTATTTTTGTGGTTCACGACTCGGAAACACGAGATCAGTGCCGGGTACGGATGGTTGTTGCGTGGAACTTTTTGTGTTCTTGCGGCGGGTGCTGCAGCAGCTGGAATCGCCACTGAATTTGTTCCAGTGCGAGACATTGCGGCAATTGCAGTTGCAGTAGTTGCCATTGCAACTGTTCGTCGCACGAATGTGACGTTAGATCTTCTCGGACCAGCAATCGGTGCGATTGGTCTCATTGCAGCGGCTGTGCATGCAACGGATGGTGTTGGCAATATCAGCACAAACCTTTTGCGAGTCGCCGTGGGCACAGTTTTTCTTGGTGCAATCAGCGACGCCATGCTGCTTGGTCATTGGTACTTGGTGCAGCCAGGAATGCCACGTTCGATCTTGAACGAACTAGTTGACGCTCTTCGCTGGATCCTGCCGATTGAAATTGTGGTCATGCTTATGCCAACGGGGATGATCAGCGTTTTAACCGGCGCAGTCGACGACGGCTGGAACGGCACACTCGGATGGTTCTGGGTGGCCTGCGCCGTTACAACTGCGGTCCTCATTGAGGTCACTCGGGCTGCTCTGAAAGAGCGCAGTTATTCGGCAGTCATGGCGGCGACGGGCTTGCTGTATTTGGCGATCCTCACTGCATTTGGCACCGATCTTGTTGCGCGGGCTGTCCTCGCCTAGTTTTGGCAAATGGAAACTTTCGAACGCACCATCTACAACGCCGAGCACGAACAGTTTCGTGTGGCTTTTCGTCAGTGGTTAGATAAGGAAATTGTCCCTCATCATGAGAAGTGGGAAGCAGACGGAATCGTTCCCCGCGACATTTGGCTAGCCGCCGGAAAGCTTGGCTTTCTCGGTTACCACGTTCCAGAACAATATGGCGGTGGCGGTGTTACCGATTTCAAGTTCGGCGCCATCATGCAAGAGGAAGTGTCTGAAACTGGAGTCATCGGAAGTGCAAATGGCATGACGTTGCACAACGACATTGTGTTGCCGTATTACCTAGGACTCGCAACCGAAGACCAAAAGCAGCGTTGGCTTCCAAAGATGGTGACAGGTGAACTGATTGGTGCTTTGGCAATTACAGAACCAAACACAGGTAGTGACGTGGCAAATGTTCGTACGTCAGCAGTGCGTCATGGTGATGCATGGGTAGTTAATGGCGCAAAGACTTTTATTACGAATGGCATCAATAGTGACCTGATTATCACAACAGTGCGCACCAATGATCAACCGGGCCACCGTGGTTTGTCTTTGTTGATTCTTGAGCGCGGAATGAAGGGTTTTGAGCGCGGACGCAACCTCAGCAAACTTGGTATGCATGCACAAGACACTGCTGAGTTGTTCTTTACCGATGTAGAAGTTCCACACGAGAACGTGTTGGGCGTTGAAGGCCAAGGATTCGTCTACTTAATGCAAAACTTGGCGCAAGAACGTCTCACTATGGCAGTGGGTGGCGTCAAAGTCGCATCGTCAGCGCTTCAGGCAACACTTGAGTACACAAAAGACCGCACAGCGTTTGGTCAGCCCATCGCAACATTCCAAAATTCAAAGTTTGTTCTTGCTGAGATTGCAACAGAAGTTCAAATTGCCCAGGTCTATGTAGACCGATGCATTGAGTTGCATTGCGAAGGACGTCTGTCTGCAGAACAAGCAGCAGCTGCAAAGTTCTGGGTCACTGAATTGCAAAACAGAGTTGTCGATAAGTGTCTGCAACTTCACGGCGGCTACGGCTACATGCTGGAATACCCAATCGCTCGTGCATGGGCAGATAGTCGTATCCAAACCATCTACGGCGGAACCACAGAAATTATGAAAGAGATCGTGGGCAGAAGTCTCACGAAGTAATCAGAAGATAATTGCTGCTGCTCGCAGAGCTGCTGCATCTAGACCAAGAGATGACACGATTTCATCTGAATGAGCACCCATGGCGGGAGCAGGTGGCTGCATTTTCGTTGGTGTTCCCTTAAAGCGTGGTGCATTGCGAACTTCTCGCATGGTGCCAGCTTGCGGATGCTCACGAATAAAGAACGTCTCGTTATGAATGACTTGCGGGTCATCGACAACCGTGGCCAACGTGTTGAGGCCGGAAGCAGGTACATCATGAATCAGTGCACCTTCTAGGAACTCATGCACCGAGATAGTGGACAATTGGTGCTGCAGGATTTCTTTGAGTGCAGCAGCATTTATTGCGCGGCCTTCGCGATCTTTGAATCGTTCGTCCGATGACACTTCAGGTACGCCGAGCGCTGCGCAATAGCCTTCAAATTCAGATTGGGTAACAACGGATGATGTTGCGTAGCCATCTTTGAACTCCATGGCTGAATAAGCCGATGAAATCGTTGGGGTGCGCAGTGCGTCCTCGTCGAGAAGGGCAACGTCCATTGCGCAGTCGGGCCAGGTGAATGCAATTGCGGCATCAAGCATGGAGATAGTGATGTGTTGCCCACCTGCGCCTCGTTCGCGCGCGAACAGCGCAGCGGTGATTGCTTGGGCGACGGTGTATGCCGTTACTTTGTCACAAATGAGATGCTTGAAAATTGCTGGCTTGCCAGTTGCTGGGTCTGTTTGTACAGAAGCAAGACCAGAAGCCGCCTGAATGACGTTGTCGTATACACGACGATTGCTGCTGGGGCCATCAGTTCCGAAGCCGGCAATTGAGACATACACGATGTCTGGGTTAATGGCTCGTACGTCTTCATAACCGAAACCTAAACGTTCAACTGCGCCAGGACGGAAGTTCTGAATGAGAACATCGGCAGTTGCGACAAGGGAACGAAGAACTTCAGTTCCTTCCGGCTTTTTTAGGTCTACGACAAGTGATTTCTTGCCACGATTATGCAATGCATAAATACCTGTGATGCCGTTTTTCTGAGAACCGAGGTAGCGCATCATGTCGCCAAGTCCAGGTGACTCTACTTTGATGACTTCAGCTCCCTGGTCTGCAAGTGTCATGCCTGCAAGTGGTCCTGAAATCATGACGGACATGTCAACGACACGAATGCCGGTGAGTGGTCCTTGGCTGTGATCAATGCTCATGTTGGTGCCCCCGTTGCAACTAATGGCCATGGTCGTTCCCGTTCAAGACGTAATGCAAGTTCGAGAAGAATTTGTTCGCTGAAATGCGGTCCGATGATTTGCAATCCAACAGGAAGTCCATCGACAAAACCAGCAGGCACGGAGATGCCGGGATTGCCGTGCAAGTTGCAGGGAAACGTTAAGAGTCCATTGTTTCTGCCGCCGGCCTTGATGCCACCGAAAACTTTTGGAAGTGGGCCTTCAGCGGGAAATGCAATATCAGGATTTGTTGCTGTGATGACGAGGTCAACTTCATCAAAGATCTGGCTCATTCGTAGGTTCACTGCTGCACGTCGCGCTTCAATTTTTGTTCTCTCGGCTGCGCTGTAACGACCTTCTGTTAATTGCAACCCAGCACGCATCTCTGGTGTTAAGTCATCTGCACATGCTGGCCACATGTCACCGAGTGCTGCTCTAATTTCAATCATTCCGCTGATTGACCACGCAGCGCCCATTCGTGGAAGTTGCGTGTTCACGCCGTCAATGCGGCGAAGGCCGGCAGATGCAACGAGATGGTCAGCTGCTTCCAGCAACACATTCCACATTGCAGGAGACAGAACAGCACCGTCCCAATCTTGAACGATGGCAACGCGTAGGCCTGCGACGTTCACTGTGCCGAGTGCATTTTCCCATCCCTCGACTCGTTGCAGGCTGAGAGGATCAGTTGAATGATGCCCATTGCACACATCGAACCACCGAGCAGTGTCACGCACGCTGCGTGTCATGCCGCCTGTGGTCACAGTGAGGTTGCCGTATTCAACGTGAGGGCCGCGGGGGATGCGGCCAAAGGTCGATTTCAAGCCAACAAGGCCTGTGAATCCGGCCGGAATACGGATTGAGCCTCCGCCATCGCCACCAGTTCCGAGCGCGAACAAACCGCCAGCAACTCCTGCTGCACTTCCGCCCGATGATCCACCTGGAGTGCGAGTCGTATCCCACGGGTTACGAGTGACGCCATTCAAAACGGTGCGCGTGACATTGACTCCACCAAATTCACTTGCAGTGGTGAGACCAAAATGATTTGCACCAGCAGCAATAAGACGAGACACCATTGTTGAGGTGTGTTCTGATTTGCGATCTGCAAATGGAACAGATGCTTCTGTTGATGGCCAACCTTTTACGTAGTCAAGTTCTTTCACACCCATTGGTACTCCACCGAAGGGGAGTGCAACGTTTGCGTGTGATGCGCGCTCTAATGCACCATCGCTATCAAGAAATGAAATGCAATTCAGTGAACTCGAAGCAATTGCAGACAATGTCGCTTGCATTTCTTCTTTGGGGGACCTGCGTCCGGCTCTGAATTCGTCTACGAGCGAACATGCATCGCCTTGCCATG
>CAMDBY010000069.1 GCA_945889575.1 Bifidobacterium breve | reverse complement strand
GGTTGCGACAAGAGCATTCCTGCAATGCTCATGGCAGCAGCTCGCTTAAACCTTGCCAGCGTGTTTGTCTACAACGGATCAACAATGCCAGGTGTCTACAAAGGCAACAACATTGACATCACCACAGTGTTTGAAGCAGTGGGTGCATGTGCTGCTGGCACCATTACTGAAGAAGAACTGACAGACATTGAAAAAGCTGCGTGCCCTGGTGAAGGTGCATGTGGCGGAATGTTCACTGCAAACACCATGTCATCTATTGCTGAAGCATTGGGTATGAGTCTTCCCGGAAGTGCATCAGCGCCTGCAATTGATACCAGCCGTGAAGGCGATGCTCATCGTGCAGGTGAAGCAGTGGTCAATATGTTGCGTCTTGGAATACGCCCACGTGACATCATGACGAAGAAAGCTTTTGAAAACGCCATTGCTGTTACAAATGCATTCGGCGGAAGCACCAATGCCGTATTGCATCTTCTTGCTATTGCTAACGAAGCTGGGGTCGCTCTTAACCTTGACGATTTCAACAGAATCGCAGACAAAGTTCCGCACATTGCAGACACAAAGCCAGGCGGCAAGTACCACATGTCAGACATTCACCGCATTGGCGGCGTGCCTGTTCTTATGAAGCATCTTCTCGATGCTGGTTTGTTGCACGGCGACGTGATGACATGCACCGGAAAGACCATGGCAGAGAACTTGGCAGAGATCAACCCGCCTGCACCAGATGGCGAAGTCATTCATCCGCTTAGCAACCCCATTCATACTGAAGGTGGCATCAACATCCTCACTGGCTCTCTTGCGCCAAAGGGTTCCGTTGTCAAAGTGGCTGGCCTCAGCAAAGAGCAAATGCAATTCGAAGGACCAGCTCGCGTTTTCGATGGAGAAGACGGCGCAATGAATGCAATCATGACCGGCACCATTAATCATGGTGATGTCATTGTGATTCGCTATGAAGGTCCGAAGGGCGGCCCAGGTATGCGCGAGATGCTCGCAATTACCGGCGCACTCAAAGGTGCAGGTCTTGGCTCAACAGTGGCGCTCATTACTGATGGTCGTTTCTCTGGCGGCACGTGGGGCTTCTGCATCGGACACGTTGCCCCTGAAGCAACTGATGGCGGCCCGATTGCATTCGTGCGTGAAGGCGACCTGATTCGTGTTGATGTACCAACAAAATCTCTAGACCTTTTGGTCAGTGAAAAAGAGATGAAGAAGCGCCGTAAGGGCTGGGTTCCAAACCCACCTCGTTACACAACAGGTGTACTGGCAAAGTTCGCAAAGCTCGTGCAAGGTGCCGAAACTGGCGCCATCACAAACCCCACTATGTAGCTACGTAGTTGCGCGGCGTGCGATAAATGCACGCCAACCAAACATTGTGATGCCCAAAAAGACTGTGGCAACAATGATGAAGGCAACGGCTGTGCCGCGATTAAAGACCATGTTGCGTAACAACATGCCCATCGCCACTGTGTATCCCCACACAACAAACGTATTCGTGTCTTTTCTGTTCTTGCGTTGTAACAGCGGCGCGAGATGAGCAAGTGACAGTGCAATCCAGAACGGTGCAGCAACAAACAAAATGCCAGTTATGCCTGTATCTGTTTCGTGATTACGGGTACCAATGACCACCATCAGTAAAACGCATAACGCATCGAATACAAATGCCCGAAGCGCAGTACGACTCATGACTGTTTAATCAACGTCGTCGTAATACTCGCGACCAAGGTGCGTAATTTGGTCTTCGTTCATGATCCAGCGCAACGTGTTGTGCAGTTTTTCAAGCTGTACGAACAAGTCATGCTCGGCATGAAGGCCAGGTGCAACCTGTGGGCTCTTGTAATAGAACGACAACCATTCCTGGATACCGCCGAGACCTGCACGCTGTGCGAGGTCTGAGAACAAGATGAGGTCAAGCGCAAGGGGAGCAGCAAGGATCGAGTCGCGGCACAAGAAGTCAACCTTGATCTGCATGGGGTAACCCATCCAACCAAAGATGTCAATGTTGTCCCAGCCTTCTTTGTTGTCACCACGTGGTGGGTAGTAGTTAATGCTGACTTTGTGGAACACATTGCCGTAGAGCTCTGGGTTGTTCGCTGGGTCAAGAATGTCTTCCAACACACCAAGCTTTGATTCTTCTTTTGTTTTGAAGTTTTCAGGAGCATCCAGAACTTCACCGTCGCGGTTACCAAGAATGTTTGTGCTGTACCAACCGGCAAGACCAAGCTGACGAGCCTTTAACATTGGAGCCAACACTGTTTTCATCAGTGTCTGTCCTGTCTTGAAGTCTTTTCCAGAAATTGCAACGTTTGTTTCTGTTGCAAGTTGGCGAAGGAATGGCATGTCAACAGCGAGGTTTGGCGAACCGTTAGCAAACGGAACTTTTTCAAGAATTGCGGCGTATGCGTAGAGCATCGACGGTGCAATCATTTCGTCATTGGCATCAATTGCCTTCTCGAAAGCTTCCACTGTTGCGTGCTGTGGTCCTGGCTCGATGTAGATCTCAGTACTTGCACACCAGATCATGACCAAACGATCAATCTTCTTTTCGTCACGGAACCTGTTGATGTCGGCGCGAATGTTATTGAGCATCTCACGACGGTTCGGTGTTTCCATGATGTGTTCACCATCAAGGTTGCGAGCATATTTGCGAATGAACGCGGCCTTCATGGGGCGAATGTCGCGCAAGACATCAGAAATTGCTTCGATGTGCTTGCCCTGTTCAAGAACTCCAGCGCGTGATGCGGCAACATATGCGTCGTCCGGGAACACGTCCCATGCACCCCACACGATGTCTTCAAGCTTTGCGAGCGGAACAAAGTCCTTCACGATTGGGTTGCGCTTTTCAGTGCGCTTGCCGAGGCGGATGGTTCCCATTTGGGTCATTGACCCGATGGGTGATCCTTGGCCGCGCTTTGTGAGCTCGACGCCGGCAATGAGAGTGGAAGCCACTGCGCCGAGGCCAACGGTGAGAACACCGAGCCTTCCTTCGGCGGGGGCAATGGTGCGGGGTTCAGACATGGTGTTCAGGCTAGGCGACCTGAGCCACCTCACCTCGGTTACGGGGTCTAAATCGTTGCCATATATAAAAGGTGAGCCGTTACGTGGGGTTGGCGGCGATGAATGCGTTCACGATGGCTGCGAACTCTTCACCTTTGTCTTCCTGAAGGAAATGGCCGCCAGCAACAATGGTGGTGTGGGGCTGACCGGCTGCGCCAGGAACCTCATTTTGAAAGTACCGGTCGCTGCCACTGGTGATGGGGTCGCTATCGCTGAACGAAGTGAGGAATGGTTTTTTCCACGCCCGCAAAACATCCCACGCAATCTTGTTTGCAATATTCGATGGGTGATCTTCGCCATCGGGGTAGAGGGACGGGAAAATTCGTGCAGCAGCTTTGTATGAATCATCGGGGAATGGTGCGTCATAGGCAGCAATCACTTCCGGAGACAATTCTGTCAGCGATCCAGTTTTGATCATTTTGCCTACTTTGAATACGGGAACTTCTTTTGAAAACTTTTGCCAATCACGAAATGCTGCAGTTGGTTCGCGACCGTATGTGGGCAATCCGGTATTCGCTATGCAGATTCGATCAAATCGGTCGACGTTTGCTGTGACGACACGCAGCCCAACAAGTCCGCCCCAGTCTTGGCCAATAAATGTCATTCCACGGAAATCGTTTTTGTTCAGCCATTCGTTCATCCACGCAACATGACGTTCATATGTGTATTCGCTTGTGTCTAATGGCTTGTCACTGCGACCAAAACCAATGAGGTCTGGCGCAATAACGCGATGCCCTGCAGCAATATGCGACGCCATCATTTTGCGATAGAGAAAAGACCAACTTGGCTCACCATGCATTAACAACACTGTTGTTTTTGCATCTTTGGGTCCACCGTCATAATGCGCAACACGCAAGATGTCTGTTGTTCCATCACCTGCGGATACATCTGTGTACACGGGTGCGTATGGCCAATCAGGAAGATTGGTAAACCGATCGTCGGGGGTGCGTGCGAATTTCATGGGGGTTCCTACCTTGGTCGGGTTAGACGCTATGCGGTGATGTCGTATCAATCACTTAACACGCTCCATTCTTGGCACTGTCACCTTCTGGACTGACCTCATTGGTTGACGCGGTTCTGGTTCGGGTGGTGCCAGGCAGCAGGGCGTGGGGGCTATCTGCCCCAGCTGTGGGGGAACCCGGGCAGGCTTGTTTCTGCTCTCGGGTGGCCTGATTCGGCCGGCTCAACTATTAGGGGTTGCCAAGTCCTATGACTAGTGGCAGACTGAACCCAATGACAACCGAGATTTATACCTCAGCACTCGTCGTAGTAGTTCTGTAGCGCGTCGGCAAATTGCCGAACGCGCTAAAAACCACCCATTCGGGTGGTTTTTTCATTTCTCAGCACAAGTTCATAACAATCGATTACAACTAGGAGACACACGATGTCGAATAAAGAGACACTCACAGGAGCCGAAGCACTCATTCGTTCTCTCGAGATGGAAAACGTGGAGATCATGTTTGGTCTGCCGGGCGGATGCATTCTGCCTGCGTACGACCCGTTGCTGAAGTCCAGCATCAGGCACATCCTTGTTCGTCATGAACAAGGTGCGGGCCACATGGCGCAGGGCTATGCCCACGTCACTGGTCGTCCCGGCGTTGCAATGGTGACAAGTGGTCCTGCCGCTACGAACATGGTGACCCCGTTGTGCGATGCGTTTATGGATTCGATTCCGATGATCTGCATCACTGGTCAAGTGCCGACAACTGCAATTGGTACGGATGCATTCCAAGAATGTGACACCGTCGGCATCACTCGCAGCGTTACGAAGCACAACGAACTCATCATGCATCCTGATGACATTCCGATGGCTGTTCGTCAGGCATTTCATATTGCAACAACAGGCCGTCCTGGTCCTGTTTTGCTCGATGTACCAAAAGACGTTTTGCAAAACACCATGACATGGACATGGCCAACAGATGAAGAAGTGATTGCGTCGTTGCCTGGGTATAAACCAACAACGAAGGGTCATCCAAAGATGATCAAGGAAGCAGCAAAGTTGATTCTTGCTTCGGAAAAGCCACTTTTGTACATCGGCGGTGGAGTTCTTAAAGCTCGTGCAGCAGATGTTGTTCGTGAACTTGCAGAACTGTTGCAAATTCCGGTTGTCACAACACTGATGGCACGTGGAGCATTTCCTGATAGTCATCCGTTGTGTCTTGGTATGCCAGGTATGCACGGAAATGCAACAGCTATTACTGCAATGCAAAAGAGCGATTTGCTCATCAACTTTGGTGCACGTTTCGATGACCGCGTTACTGGAAAAGTTTCTACGTTTGCGCCAGATGCAAAAGTCATTCACGTTGACATTGACCCAGCAGAACAAGGCAAAGTACGTAAGCCAGACGTTCCTATCGTTGGAGACTGCCGCATTGTTGTGGAAGAGATCTTGAAGTCTGTTCAAGAACTTCTTGCAGAAGGTTCAACGCAAGTCAACATTGATCCGTGGCGCAGCAAAGTCAGTGGCTGGCGTGAAAAGTTCCCTGTTGCATATGACCAGTCAGAGCCAGGCGGACGTTTGAAGCCACAGTTCTGCTTGGAAAAACTGCGTGATGCAGCACCAGAAGGAACCATTGTTGTCAGCGGTGTTGGACAGCATCAAATGTGGACAAGCTTGTTCTGGAAATTCAATGAGCCATACACCTGGGTGAACTCAGGTGGCCTTGGCACCATGGGATTCTCTGTTCCTGCAGCAATTGGCGCAAAAGCTGCACGCCCTGATCGCACAGTGTGGGCGATTGACGGCGATGGTTGTTTCCAAATGACTGCACAAGAATTAGTTACAGCGTCAACCGAAGGTATTCATATCAAGGTTGCAATTTTGAACAACACGTATCTTGGAATGGTCCGCCAGTGGCAAGAAATGTTCTACGGCGAGCGTTATTCAGAAGTAAACCTTGCAGGTTGCCCCGACTTTGTTAAGTGGGCCGAAGCAATGGGTTGCGTCGGAATTCGTGTTGATTCAGTTGAAGAAATTGATGGAGCCATTGAGTTGGCAAACAGCATTAACGATCGTTCGGTTGTTATCGATTTCCGCGTTGAAGAATTTGAAAAAGTGTTCCCAATGGTTCCGGCTGGCCAGAGCAACGATGACGTTCTGTTACATCCATCTCAGGAATCAGATAGAGGGTTACTCCGATGAGAACTATTAACTCGAATAATCCATTTGGCGATTCACATCAACATCATGTGTTGTCAGTGCTTGTCCAGAACCGCCCGGGAGTGCTTGCGCGCGTGTCGGGTTTGTTTGCTCGTCGTGGCTACAACATCTATTCGTTAGCTGTTGCTCCTACAGACGATGTTGATTACAGCCGCATCACCATCGTGGTTGACATCTCGGCTACTCCGCTCGAGCAGATCGTCAAGCAGCTCTTCAAGCTGATCGATGTTGTCCGGATCACCGAACTTGACCCCCGAAAGTCAGTCGAGCGCGAGCTCATGCTGGCCACCGTGCGCATCGATGGGGAGCACAGGGGTCAGATCGTGGAGCTGGCAAATATCTTCGAGGCCAAGGTTTTGGCCGTCGGAAGTGACGCAATCAGCCTTTCTATGGACGGAACTCCCGAGAAAATCGACGATTTTGAGGAATTATTGAAGGGTTATGGCATCGTAGAGAGCCAAAGAACGGGGCGAGTAGCCCTGCCGAAATTGGAACGAGAGGCACGCAAGGGTGCCCTCAAAGGAAAGGCAAGCTGATGGCAGCAACGATGTATTACGAAAAAGACGTTGATCCGTCGATTATTCGTGGCAAGAAAGTAGCCATTATTGGTTACGGCTCACAAGGTCACGCTCATGCGTTGAACTTGAAAGAGAGCGGTGTCCAAGTAGTGGTCGGATTGCGCGAAGGATCTGCTTCTGCAGCAAAGGCGCAAGCAGCTGGCCTCACGGTCAAGAGCATTGCCGAAGCATCGAAGTGGGCAGACCTCATTATGTTGACCATGCCAGACACTGAGCAGAAGGCAACATACAACGCGCACATCAAGCGTTACATGAAGCCAGGTAAGGCACTTGCATTCGCACACGGTTTCAACATTCGCTTCAAGCGCATTCGCCCGCCAAAGGGTGTCGACATCATCATGATCGCTCCTAAGGGTCCAGGTCACTTGGTGCGTCGTACATTCACTGAAGGTGGGGGCGTTCCGTGCCTCATCGCAGTTGATGAAAACGCAACAGGCTTGGCAAAAGAAATTGCGCTTTCCTACGCTGAAGCAATTGGTGGCGCACGCGCCGGAATCATCGAAACATCATTTGCCGAAGAGACTGAGACCGACTTGTTCGGTGAGCAGGCTGTTCTGTGCGGTGGTGTTGCAGCACTTGTTCAGGCCGGTTTCGAAACGCTGACTGAAGCTGGATACCAGCCAGAGATGGCGTACTTCGAGTGCTTGCACGAAGTGAAGCTGATCGTTGACTTGATGTACGAAGAAGGAATCACCGGAATGCGTTACAGCATTTCTGACACTGCCGAATACGGCGATGTCACACGTGGTCCTCGCATTATTACGCCAGCAACAAAGAAGGCAATGCAGAAGATTCTCAAGGAAATTCAGTCGGGCAAGTTTGCTCGCGAATGGATCAAGGAATCAGAAGAAGGTCGCGTGAACTTCAATGCATTGCGTGAAGCCGGAGCAAAGCACCCAATCGAAGCAGTGGGCACGAGCCTGCGCGCAATGATGCCGTGGTTGTCAGCTGGCAAGCAGAAGGTTTCAGACGTCTCAGGCGGTTGATTCTTCTAAGAATTGAAAAAGGGCTCGCTTCGGCGGGCCCTTTTTTATTTATACGGCAACGATTTCAATGAGCCCGTCAAGACCAGTGAAGTCTTTTGGGTTGCGCGTATACAGCGGTAGTTGATGTGCGAGCGCAGTTGCAGCAATCATCAAATCAAGTGCGCGACCACCACGAGCTTTGACACCCTTTGCATGAAGCAGCTCATAGACAATGGCGTAAATGCGCGCAGATCGTGTATCAAAAGGCAACACGCTGAATTGTGCTTCTGCAGTTTGAATTCTGAGTTGCCGTTGAATACGTGTTGTTGCATCTTTTGCTGTGATGGGGCCAACAGAAAGCTCTGCCAGTGTGATTGCACTGATTGTTCCCTCCGTTGGCAATCGATCGATCTGTAGCGATGGCAAATCAATAATGACTGATGTGTCGAGAAGTCCGATCGGATTAATCATTGAAGAATCTCGGTGTTGGATCTTGGTCGATGAACTCATCTACGTCTCGACGGAACTCTTCAAATGAAAGTGGTGGCAATCCTTTGAAAGCTTCCAGCACATCTGTCATGCGAGCAAACTGCGGGCGTGACATCGGAGTCAATACGCCTACTTGTTTGCCGTTGCGAGTGATGATGAAGGTCTCGCCCTCCTCAAGACGTCGCACAATGTCTGCATTGTTATTGCGAAGGTCGCGTTGGGTGATTGTAGTCGCCATATATTGCACCGTAGCACTAAGTGCTACGCATGGTTTCTTTGATTTCATTCGAGTATTCATG
>CAMDBY010000068.1 GCA_945889575.1 Bifidobacterium breve | reverse complement strand
TTTATTATTGGATTGTTGTATGACTTGGTTCTCACAACACCAATGGGTTTGTGTGCCGCAGTGTTTGCAATCGTTGGTTATCTCGCAGGTGTTGGTCAGTCATTGGTGTACGAACCTACGTGGTGGACGCGGATGCTGCTTGGCTCTGTTGCAAGCGCAATAGGCATGATCTTGCTGCCTATCGCTTCCACAGTTACTGGAGCTACGGGAATTCTCAACGTTCGTGTTTTGTTTGTAGCTCTCATTGTTGGGTTGTTCAATGCGGTGCTGAGTGTTCCGGCTGAGAGACTGTGTCGGTGGGCGCTCACTGAACCGGCGGCAGTTCGCTGATGCCACGCGAAAGCAGAATGTCGCGCTTAGCGATTCTTGCCAGCGTCGCGATGCTTCTTGGGTCATTGCTCACTGTTCGATTGTGGTTCTTGCAAGCTGTTGATGCGCCAGGTCTAGAACAGCGAGTACAAGAAGTACGAACACGAACAGTGAAATTGACATCAGAGCGCGGACGAATTTTTGACATTAAGGGCCGAATCATGGCTGACAATGAACGACTGCTTACCATCACGCTTGACAGAGCGGTCATTGCAGGGCCGTTAGCACGCCAGCAAATGTGGAATCGCCTGTCGGGAGCACTCAATACGTCCGTGCAGGAATTAGAAGATCGATACGTGTCGAAAAGATACAACCAGTTGCAACCTGTGCCACTGAAAGAAGATGTTTCCGAAGACCTAGCAATCTTCCTGCGGGAACGGTCCGAGGATTATCCAGGCATCGACATAGTCGAAAATTGGCGACGCGAGTATCCATACGCACCTATGGCAAGTCATGTGCTTGGGTTCCTCGGGGCAATACGTAAAAGCGAAACTACGTATTACAAGAATCTCGGTTATGACCCAGACGCACGAGTCGGGCAGTTCGGTGTCGAGCAGACGTACGAGTCGGTACTCCGGGGTAAATCGGGATACGTCAAATACGAGGTTGATTCTCGTGGTCGAATACTTCGTTTGATTGAACGCAAGGAACCGATTCCAGGCAATGACTTGCAGCTGTCAATCAACTTGGATATTCAACAATTTACAGAGCAAGCGCTCCAGAATGAATTGTTAGTTCGGCGCCGCACAGAAGCACCAACAGTGTTGTCGTTCGGACAACCAGATCCTGCGTACCCTGAAATCACGTATTACAAAGCACCCGCTGGTTCAAGTGTTGTTCTGAATCATGAAACCGGCGAAGTGGTAGCGATGGCGAGTTATCCGAACTTTGATAATCGATGGTTTAACGCAGGTATCACCTCAGAGAAGTTTGCAGAATTGTTTCCAACAACAAAAGATCCTGACCAGTCGATTCTTGTTAATCGCGCAATTTCGGGGCGTTACAACTTGGGCTCAGCTTTTAAACCTTTTGTAGCTTTTGCTGCGCTAAATAGTGGTCAGTTAGCAGGTGGTACCAATTACACCTTGAAGGATGAAGGAACGTACAAACTGGAGAGCATTCCTAAAGAACGCTGCCAACTGAATGTGAAATGTATTTTTAAAAATGCTGTATGCGGCAATGGTGCGCCATGCAAATATGGCCGCATTAATGTTGTATCTGCAATAGCCGTTTCCTCTGACGTGTTCTTTTACAAAATTGGTGAACAAATATTCACTCAACGTGGAAATAGGCCGGTGTTAGAAGAACAAGTGCGTTTGTTCGGATTTGGTTCTCCAACGGAAATAGATCTGCCATATGAATTTATCGGGACCATTCCGAGCAAGGCATTGAAACAACGTCTTGCCGCAAGTGGTGCTATTGCGAAAGATGAGGGAAAGGGTTTCTACGTCGGTGACAATGTGCAATTTGCTATTGGCCAGGGTCTCTTGTCTGCCACTCCTTTGCAATTAGCAGTGGCTTATGGCACTTTGGCAAACGGTGGGAAGGTTATGCGACCTCGCGTTGTGCATGCCATTTTGGCGCCTGGAACTCCGAATGGAAAGTCAGGTCACGTAAACCTTGCAAAGAGTATTGTGTTGCAAAGTTTTGCAGAACCACAAGTTGTACGCGACATTGATGCACGACCTGAAGTAATCGACCCGATTATTCGCGGGTTAACGCGAGTGGTGGAAGGTCCGGGTGTGCGTTCCGATATTTATCACTCCACCACTGGGGAGAAGTTGTTCCGTTCGTACCCGAGTAGATCATTGCCCATTGCGGGAAAGACCGGCACCGCCCAAGGCGCGGGGAATCTTCCATGGAATGACTCATCGGTGTTCGGTGCTTTCAGCAAAGACCCAAAGCAGCCGTACTCCATCGTTGCGTACTTGGAAAAGAGCGGATACGGATCACGTGCTGCGGCGCCGGTCGTGAAGTGTGTGTTCACCGCACTCGCAGGGAAAACAACAGTAGCTAAAGCAGTCCCTGCTGATCCATTAGACACCGCAAGTTTTGCAGTGGCGTCGCCACAATTGCTGCCTAACCCACTGTGTTTGGTTGGCATCGGATCCTCGGTGCGTGACTAATGAGCAGAACAATGTTTTCACGTCGTCCTGACTCTGGTTTGGGAAACATCAAAAGAGGTTTTGCGGCGCCAACTCGAAATATCGATTGGATTCTGATGTCTGCTGTTGGCGCTTTAACCATCATTGGATTTTTTATTATCTATTCAGCGACTCGAATGAAGTTAATGAATCGTGGAGTTGATCCGTTTCAGATTGTTCAAAGACAAATTGTATTTGTGATGATTGCCATCGTGGCGATGGTGGTCATTATGTGGATTGACTATGTGCAGTTGCGAGGCAATGCCGAGATGTTTTACGCCATCACGATGCTCTTATTGATTCTGGTGTTTGTTGCAGGCACGGTGAAGGGTGGCGCCCGACTGTCATTTGATATCGGACCTATCGCTGTTCAGCCGTCGGAGTTAGCAAAGGCGACATCTCTGTTGTTTCTATGCGGGTTCTTATCTGAAGAAGATGGTGATGAGCTCACGTATGAGCGATTTATTCAAGCCCTTTTCATTATTGGTATTCCAGTATTTCTTGTTGGTATCGAACCTGACCTCGGTTCCGCGTCGGTTCTCGTAGCATCAGCAATGGGTGTATTGCTTGTGGCCGGCGCGCGCATGCGATACATCTTGTTGATTACTTCGATTGCGATTGTGTCTGTCGTGGGTGGGGTGGTCTCCGGATTGGTCAAGGATTACCAATTACGTCGAATCACCGGTTTCCTGAACCAGAACTCTGATTCAGCCAGCTTGCAACAACTGATTCTTCAGGTGCGTTTTGCCAAGCGCGCGGTCTCCACTGGCGGATTCTTTGGCAAGGGGTATCTGTCTGGGCCATTGACCAACGGCTCATTTATCCCTGTTCAGTCGACCGACTTCATTTTTTCAGCGGTGGGAGAGCAGTTCGGGATGCTGGGAGGAGGCATAATTCTTGGGTTGTTTGCCATCGTTCTGTGGCGAATATACCGCACAGCCCAACTCTGCCAAGACCGACTTGGCACCTTGTTGTGCGCAGGTGTCTTCACCATGATTCTGTGGCAAGGGTTCCAGAACATAGGTATGACTATGGGTATTACCCCCGTCTCTGGGGTCCCATTGCCATTTATGTCTTACGGCGGTTCCCATACGGTGGCCTTTGCAATGATGATTGGCTTGGTCCAGAGCGTCCATATGCGGCGCTTCAGGTAACTCGGGGGGCTATCCTTAGAAATGGCCGAGGATCGGTTGCGCCACTAATGGCAGCAGCCAGATCCGCATGGCGCGCTTGTTTGCGCGACGTGAGAAGGGAATTTCATGGACACGAACGGTTCTGCCGATAATTCGACAGACGATTACACAGATCAGCGAAGCACGCAAGGCGAGGGCCAATCAGGTCCAAAGAAACGCCGTCGGGGTTCTCGTGGCGGAAAAAATCGCTCAAAGTCACCAGATGGTGCAGCCAGCAGTGAATCTGAACCAAAGGGTCCGGGCGCGCGCCCAGCAGGCCAGATTGCTGACCCGAATCGCAAACCTCAAATAGGTGACACCCGTCCTTCAACTGCGCAAGCGCCTGCTGCCAGTTCCAATGGCGAATCATCTGGCAATAAAAAGCGTCGTCGTGGCGGTCGTGGAAAATCACGGTCTGGTGGCGGACCCGTGTTGCGCGGACCAGAGGTTGATGCAGAAATCATCGAGCGTCGCAAAGGACGTGAGCGCAACGGTCGTCCCGTCGGTCGATACCAAATGTGTGTGCAGGTGCGTGACGGAGTCACCCAGGTAGCGGTCATGGAAGGCCGCAGCCTTATGGAGCACTACGTCAGTCGTCCGGCTGATGATGTCGGTCAGATTCACGGAAATATTTATCACGGTCGCGTTCAAAACGTCCTTCCCGGAATGGAAGCGGCATTTGTTGACATCTCAACACCAAAGAACGCTGTTCTGTACCGCGGTGACGTGCAGTACGACCCAGAAGATGTCGAAACGAAGGACACTGCTCGTATTGAGCACATCTTGCGTTCACGTCAAATGATCTTGTGCCAAGTAACCAAGAACCCCATTGGGGCAAAAGGCGCACGTCTCACTCAGGAAGTCTCGCTTCCTGGTCGATTTGTGGTGCTGATTCCTAATTCGAAGACGTACGGCATCTCAAAGCGTCTTGCTGATACCGAACGTCGTCGTCTTCGTCATATTCTTGATCGCGTGAAGCCTGCTCATCATGGTGTCATTGTGCGCACAGCAGCAGAACATGCAACTGAACATGAACTCACTGCCGACATGACTCGCTTGTTGGAAGAGTGGGCCAAGATTGAAGAAGCAGCAGCTAAATCAACCGGCCCTGAATTGTTGTACCGCGAACCAGAACTTGCTGTCCGCACTATTCGCGAAGAGTTCAACGCTGAATATCGCAGCGTTCTCATTGATGACTGGGCGCTGTATGAAGAAGTGCACGGTTACGTGTCTGCTTTCAACCCTGAACTTGCAGATCGCATCGAATTCTTCGATCGTGAAGTCGAGCCAATCTCATTGTTTGAAACTCAACACATTCATGAGCAATTGCACAAGGCCTTAGACCGCAAGGTGTGGTTGCCCTCTGGTGGTTCACTCATTATCGAACACACTGAAGCTCTGACAGTTATCGATGTGAACACCGGCAAAAATGTCGGTACGTCAAACCTTGAACAGACGGTATTCCAGAACAACTTGGAAGCTGCCGAAGAAGTGGCACGTCAGTTACGTCTGCGCGACATCGGTGGAATCATTGTTATTGACTTCATCGACATGGAGATTAAAGACAACCGTCGCAAAGTTATTGATTCATTCCGTCAGGCTCTCAGTCGAGACAAGACCCGCACCCAAGTCTTTGACATTTCAGAGCTTGGCCTCGTCGAAATGACCCGTAAACGAATCGGGGAGGGCCTGTCAACGGCCTTTGCCATCGAGTGCCCAGAATGTACTGGCCTCGGCTTCAAGGTCGATTTCGGCCTTCTCGACTAAGAAATTTCTCGAATCCCCCTAAAACATTGGTTCGGCGATTGTCGTAACCCCAACCCGCAGATAGGTTTAATCCCGCTATGTACGCAGTAATCGCCTCAGGTGGCAAACAAGAAAAAGTCTCTCAGGGCCAAAAGGTCCAGCTTGAGCTCTTGCATGTCGAAGACGGTACCGAGGTCTCCCTCATACCCGTTCTCCTCGTTGACGGCACCACGGTGCTCTCAACTCCCGACCAGTTGAAGGGCGCATCTGTAAAGGGACGCGTCATCGGCACCGAAAAGGGAGTGAAGATCAACGGCTTCACATACAAAAAGCGAACCAACCAGCGTCGTCGCTTTGGTCACCGCCAGCAATATTCTCTTGTTGAAATCACATCCATCGCGAAAGGCTGATCAACCATGTCAAAGACTAAAGGCGGCGGTTCTACACGTAACGGCCGCGATTCAAATGCACAACGACTTGGCGTAAAGGTGTTCGACGGAACACTCATTACAGCAGGCACAATTCTTATTCGTCAACGCGGCACTCGTACCCATCCAGGTAAGAATGTTGGCATTGGTAAAGATGACACATTGTTCGCAATGGTGAACGGAAACGTAAAATTTGGCGAGCGTAAAGGCCGCAAGATTGTTGACGTACTTCCAATTGAACCAGTTGCTGAATAACTAACACATACATATTTTTCAAAAGGCACACCTTCGGGTGTGCCTTTTGTGTTTACGGAACTTAGTTGTCTGACAACAGTGTGTCGATGCCCTGCGGCAATTTGTCAGCTGGGTAATTAAGAAGCGTGACGGCTTGTCGACACGCAAAGCGGTCTGTCATGCCACCTACGTATGAAACAGCTTCAGTGATTGCGGCGGGTGAACCAGCATCAAACGGAGTCTCGTGCCACGCCGGTAGCAATAGTGGTGACTGAATGTAATGGTCGATCAAAGTGCGCAGCATGCTGATGACACTGTTGGCCTGTGCCTTGGATTCGGGTCGATCATAAATACGTTCGTAATTGAATTGCCGAAAAAGCGACAGGGCTTCAGCAATGTCAGGGACCATACCGATTCGGCCCGTGTGTGCAGTTGCGTTGATCATGCCGGTGATGAAAGCGCCCAGTTGTTCGCGTCGGGTGCTGCCGCAACGCTCACGAACAAGTCGTGGCAACTGATCGGGTGTGACAATGCCGGCGTCTACCGCGTCTTCAAAGTCGTGGCACACATATGCAATGCGGTCAGCCCAACTGACAACTTCGCCTTCTGCAGTTTGCGGCGCGGGCCGTGACCAACTGTGATTACGAATTCCATCGAGAGTTTCAGTGCATAAGTTCAGTGGAACCAACACTTTGTCTGCACCCCACACTGCGTGGTCGTAGCCACCTTCAATGTAGGGAGACAGTGCATCTTCGCTTGCGTGGCCACCTGGACCATGTCCACAATCATGGCCAAGCGCCATTGCTTCAGTGAGAGCAACATTGAGTCGCAAGACTCGGGCAACTGAAACTGCAACCTGCGCTACTTCGAGTGCGTGAGTGAGTCGAGTGCGTTGATGGTCGTCGGGAAAAACAAATACCTGAGTTTTTCCGGCAAGTCGACGAAAGGAAGATGCATGCAAGATGCGGTCACGATCGCGTTCAAAACAGGTGCGATACGGGTCTGCTTCTTCTGCGATTGCGCGGTGACCAGGACCAACTGCATGAGTAGCGAGAGGGGCTAGAGCGCCTGAAAGGGCCATCTCTCGTGATGATCGATCAGCAATGTCTGTGGTGCCGATACCGGCCCAGGAGTCAGCGTGCGCCACGGTGATGCCCAAAGCGGCATCAAACCCCGACATGGTGGAGACCCAGGTCACGCCTCGGTCCGTAGTTGATTCTTTTTCCACGTCTCCACGATAGGTGGCTGGTGTGTCGCCGAGATGAACAACAATGCGCCAGTAGCCTTGAGACAGTCTTATGAGTGTTTTTGTCGACGAAGCCCAACTGAATGTCAAAGGTGGACAGGGCGGAGCTGGCTGTGTGGCCTTCCGTCGCGAGGGCCCTGAAGCAATGGGTGGCCCAAACGGTGGCGATGGTGGCAAGGGTGGCGATATCTGGCTTGTAGCCGACCGCAACGTTGCATCCTTATTAGCGTTTCGTGATCACCCGCATCGTCGCGCCAAAGACGGTGTGCACGGCAAAGGAAAAGACCTTCACGGACGACGTGGCGAGGATTTGGTCATTGCAGTACCCGAGGGAACGGTTGCTCGCGATATGTACACCGGTGAAGTCTTAGCAGACCTCGTGAATCATGGTGACAAGTGGATGGCGTCTCCCGGCGGTCGCGGCGGCCGAGGAAACGCAAAGTTCTTTAACAACCGTCGTCGTGAACCAACATTTGCCGAACAAGGCGAAGAGGCAACCGAGCGTTGGTTGAAGCTTGAACTGAAGTTGATGGCAGATGTCGCATTGGTTGGTTTCCCGAATGCCGGAAAGAGCACGTTCATCAGCACGGTGTCAGCTGCGAAACCGAAGATTGCTAACTATCCGTTCACCACGCTTGAACCACATCTTGGTGTTGTGCGCATTGATGACACGACCGAGTTCATTATGGCTGACATTCCTGGTTTGATTGAGGGTGCAAGCGAAGGGCGCGGTTTAGGCCATCAGTTCCTTCGACATATTGAGCGTGCGCGTGTCTTGTGTTATCTCATTGATCTTGTCGCTCTAGACGGCATATCTCCCGATGAGCAGCTGCGCATCTTGCAGCATGAAGTCGGAAATTATCGCCCGGACCTTCTTGAACGCCCTTTCCTCATCGTTGGTACAAAGACCGACAGCATCGATGCTGAGACTCTTGCCGCGTGGCCACATCCGTCGATGTCTGCAATCACCATGACAAACGTGCGAAGCTTCACCGGTTCTCTTGCTCAGCAAGTGAAATATGCACGTGAAGCAGAGCCCACCGTTGAAGCCACCATCATCATGCGACCTGATTCGGAACACGCATGGGTTGAGCAAATGGGGGACAACGAGTTCCGCATTCATGGTCGCAATGCCGAGCGGGTCGTGGCACTGAACGACGTCACTACTCCTGTTGCCTTGAACTACATTGACGAAAAATTTGCCAAGCTCGGAATCCCCAAATTGCTGTCAAAAGCTGGGGTCCGAGAGGGTGATGTGGTCTGGGTTGCACAATTCAGTTTCGAATTCGTGCCAGAAGTGTGATGCTGTAGCGATGCGCGTCGTTGTCAAAGTCGGA
>CAMDBY010000067.1 GCA_945889575.1 Bifidobacterium breve | reverse complement strand
GCGAGTAGCGGATTCAGCCACTGGGTGACGCTTTCCATTCTTGTCGATGGTGGCACTCACCAACTGTGGAGCAACGTAAGTGCCCTTGTTCGCCACAGTATTTACACCTGCGATCATTTGTAGAGCGGTTGAAGCCATCCCATAACCGTACGACACTGTTACCTTCTCCGTGCCTCGCCACTTATTCGCATTTCGCAAGGTTCCACGACTTTCACCTGGATAATCGAGACCCGTTTTCTGGCCAAAACCAAATGCATATAAATAGTCGTGCAAAGAATTAGAACTGATTTTCGCCGCTGTCATAAGTGTCCCAATGTTTGAACTCTCACTGACAATGGTTCGAACGTTCATGTCCATAGTTGGGTGAGGCCATGCATCACGAATGGGAAATTTGTCAACAACAATTGAACCTGGAACCTGTAGGACTGTCTCTGGCGTCACGGCTCCTTCATTCAAAGCTGCACTAATGGAGAAGACTTTCGCCACAGATCCAGGCTCATACGCCTCGACGGCTGCAAAGTTTCCCGATGCTAGAACTGCAGAACCTGCTGCATTTCGTCGCACGTTCGACATGGCATACACCTGGCCCGTCGTTGTATTCATCACAATTGCAGTGCCACCTTTTGCACTGAGCTGACCAACTCGGTCAAGGAGAGCTGTGTCAGTTTGAAATTGAATGTTCTTGTCAAGCGTTAAAACAATGTCATCGCCAGGAACCGGTGCCGCCGTGGTGCTCTGCACTCCGGCAATTGAACGGCCATTCTTGTCGACTTCACGAATACCTTTGCCGTCAACTCCTGTGAGGATCTTGTCGAACTGCTTTTCAAGGCCAGAGGTTCCCAGTCCGTCGGGATCTGTTCTACCAATGACAGCTCCTGCAACTCCACCTTCTACTTGTCGGGATGGTTCTGTATACGAATACACACCAGGAAGACCGAGTCCAAGAAGAGTTTGAGCGTTTTCTTTAGTCAAGCCTCGTGCGATGTAGCTAAATTTCGAACCTGTGTTACTAAGAGCTGCAAGCAGTCGGGCCTCTTGTTCTGGCGTGTGAGCCAATGCAACGGACAATGCACGCGCAACAGCGGGAACATCAGTGATGTCACGGGGATCCGCATACACGGTTGTACTTGGGACCGACAGTGCCAATTCATTTCCGTTGCGATCGAAAATGACTCCACGAGCCGCACGCAGAATGTTCACTCTGGTGCGCTGATCAACACTTGCTTCAAAGTACGCACCACGTTGAACCGTTTGCAAGAGAACAACTCGACCAAGTAACAACGTCAAGGCAACTATGAAGAGAACGACCGTGAGTCGCAAACGATTCTTGACACGATGATGGGCTGCAGAAGATGGAATCTTGCTTGAGCGCATCGACGCCGGTACTTCGCCAGTGAAACTCATCTTTGTCCAATGCCATGCAGAGGTCACAAGAGATTCGAAGGGCGACACAGTTGGTGCTGGCCGGCGTGTTGTTGCCGAACTGCGAACTGGTGGACGACTTTGCCTCTTTGCTACTGGCGGACGACTCGTCGAACGTGAACGACCAGAGGAAGTTCCGCTACTGCTTGATGAACGAGAGGTCGTTGAACGCGAAGCGCTGGATCGTGAAGTGCCTGATCGAGATGATGACGGCGTTCCGTGTGAACGTGTTCCGCGATGCGAACTTTCTGAACCACTCATGGTGTCCCAACCACTACTGCTTTCATTCGGCCGAATTCATCGAGTGGCGATTCAGTATGAGCAACAACGTCAGAGTCAACCTTGCCTACTGTTGCCGCAACTTCTGCTGCAACCGCTGCCGGAATACCTACCACGCGAATGGGAAAACTCGGAACGAGCCCCATGAGACTTGCCTGATTCATTAATTGACCAGGCGACTGAAGATTTGCACGTTCGGCGCGCAAGGTTTCGAAATGTGCACGTGCACGCGTGATGTCGTAGTTCATCTTGTCAAGTCGCATCTCTTGTTGAGCCATATACGCGCGAAGTGACACAATGCAGAACATCACTGTTACTACGGCAGCCATCACTGTGAATACCCGGACATAACGCCGTTCACTCTGAGGAACCAAGACCAACTTCGGCCTACTATCACGTGCCTCGCGTGGAGCTAGAGCAGCGGGAAATTTGATAGCAACAGCCATGATTATTCCTGACTCTTAATAGCGATTTTCTCAACGACACGCAAACGTGCTGAAGACGATCTTGGGTTTAGCGCCAACTCGGCCCTACTTGCATCACGAGGTGCACGCACGCGGACAACCGAACGCACAGCACCGCATCCACAGGGAAGATTTGGTGGGCAATCACAATCGCCCGTCTCTGCTGATCTCATCACAGACTTGACAATCCGGTCTTCACCAGAGTGATACGAAAGAACTGCCAATCGAGCGCCAGGAGCCAATAGTGAAATGACATTCCGCAAAGCGCTCGGAAGAATTTCAAGCTCTGCATTCACTTCAATACGAATGGCTTGAAATGTTCTTTTGGCAGGATGTCCGCCGCGACGTCGCGCAGGCGCAGGGATTGCTGAACTCACAACATCTGACAAACGCACAGTGGAATGAATCGGACGGGCAGCAATGATCGCCTTCGCAATTCGGTAGGCGTGACGCTCATCGGCATTTCGACGCAACATGCCCGTTAAGGCATCTTCGTCGTATGTATTAACAATCACGTCTGCACTCAATGTTTGAGAGCGGTCCATGCGCATATCTAGCGGCGCATCAAATCGATATGAAAATCCGCGCTCAGCAACATCGAACTGTGGAGACGAGACACCGAGGTCGAAGAGGGCACCAGACAACGCGCTGATGCCCTCTTTCGCCGCGATTAGCGCCGCTGCATCGAAGCGGGCGCGCCGGAGGGCAACGCGTCCACTACAACCAGCGGCTGCAAGAACTTGTTCAGCGGATTCGAGAGCCATGTCATCTTGGTCAATTCCCAGCAATGACACATTTGGGTGTGCGGTCAAGATTGCCGTGCTGTGTCCAGCACCGCCGAGAGTTGCATCGAGAAAAACGCCGTCATTCATGTCTGAAAAGACATCGGTAACCTGTTCCAACATCACTGGTACGTGAGCAAAGACCGCGTTCATGTTGGTACCTGTGTCATGACGGACGGTCCCTGGCAGCCTCCCGGACAGCAATTGCCACCCGGATGTATCCCCGGAATGTGCGCGATGGTAGCGGGCGGAGTTGGAGCTAACCACCGTGCCATCCGGGAGACTGCCAGAGACCGTCGGCCGCTGACTGATTGAAAAGACTTGAACAGCATCGGGAATCACGCGCCCGCTCCAGCTATTTGTTCGGTACCCGAACTGATGTTGCGATCATGGCGATCTGGTTCCCAGATTTCGACACGATCAAAGGATCCAGCGACAATCACTCGTGAGCCCAATTGCACTCCTGCGTATTCGCGAAGTTTTTCATCAAGGTTCACGCGACCTTGTGCATCAATGGTGACCTCGACGGTGTTTGCGGCAAGTGCGCGCTGTTCGTTGCGGTCCATTTCTCCGCTGCGCACTTTTTGCAGCATTTCCTCTGCGACTTGCTCGAAGGCTTCAGCAGTGAGGACGTCTATGCACTTATCGCGACCAAAGGCCAAGTAACAGCGGGGCTCGAGACGGGGGCGAAATGCAGCAGGGAGCGCGAGTCGACCTTTTGGGTCGAGCTGTCGCTCATGCACTCCAACAAACACAGTCTCTGCCTTCCTGGGTGAAGTTCTCCGCCTCTCCCGCGAGTCAGATTATCCCCACTTCCCCCCACTGTCAACCATTTACCCCCAAATTTCACCACTCTCTTCCCCACATGGGCTAAAGAGTTGCTCAGAGACGGCATTGACGAGGGTGAGAGCCGGGATATCGAGGGTCGCCACGGCGATATCTGCAACCCGAGACTGCACGTCTACGGAAGCGAGGATTGGCGACCATTCACCTGGTCGCCAGTGTCGATACAACACACACTGGAATCTGGCACCCTCTCGACCACGTCTTTGACTGATGCCCACCAGTTTGTTTGTACCCACAAAAACTTCTCCAGGAGATGAACTTGCAAAGCACACAACGCGACCGTCAATTCCGGTTGAAAAAGAATCGCGATACACCTCGGCTTGAACCCATGGCGACAGTGCTTCAACAAAAAGCTCACCAAGCCACAACATTGACTGTGCGACATCGTCTTTCCACAACGGATCATTTCTGCTGATTGTTATGTCAATCCACACAGAATCTGATGGGTGAACAAACACTGCCCCTCCGCCACTTCGACGTCGCGACACCAACACGCCACTTTCGTCTGCAATGTTCTGATTTACATCATCAACTGATTGAGTTGATCCAAGAATCACAGTTGGAGTCACAACGTGGCACCACCACATTGCACGTTCTGCAGGCAAATCCATTGCATGAAAATCTGCAGCGGTACCTGTCCAGTCATGGCGGCCCCACTCCATAGAAGGGGTAGTCATTGGGGAATTCGATTCGAGTTAACTGGCCACGGCCAGGTACGGCTTCCACTGTTCGGGAACTCGCGGCACGGCATACATAATCCACGACATCTCCCGTGGCGCACGCGGAATACTCGATAATTGCATACCAGCTTCTTCTGGTGTGCGATCACGCTTACGCAGATTGCATCCACGACATGCGGCAATGACGTTCTCCCATACATTTTTTCCACCACGAGAGCGGGGCATGACATGGTCAATGCTGTCGGCGGTTCCGCCGCAATAGCCACAACGATGATGATCGCGAGCAAACACTGCACGTCGCGACATGGTTGCGTTGCGGTGATATGGCACTTTCACTACGTACCGCAAACGAATAACAATTGGTGACGCCAACGTAAGCCGTTCAGAATGAACAACTGTTCCGTCATCTGCGATGACTTCAGCCTTATCGCACAGTACGAGACAAATCGCACGTCGTGCCGACACAACACTGAGTGGTTCATATGTTGCATTGAGAACGAGTGCGCTTCTCATTAGTTTTCACTACTCCAGCGTCTGCACCACCGTAAGTAGGCGACAACATCTTCTGATCGAATAGGGCCGCGCGCTACACCGTGTCCACCGCCATATTGAGTCACCAGGCGAAACTCCATGTAGTCCCGAGATGGAACTGGCAGGAATGGCGAGGTGCGCCACCAACCATGTGGCACCAACCGATAGGCCTGGGCAAGTGCAGTGATCCACAGCCATGGTCGGACAAAGACTGCCCCAAGAATCGACACAAAGGCAGGTTCGTTTTTCGAAGAGGAACCTGCATTTTGCATAGCGCCAACAGTAGTGGGCAAACTTCGATTAATTGTGAGGAAACTTGACGCGAGGCTTACGAATTGTTTGGGCAAGGTCTTGCACCCCTGCGCGCCCAATCAACCGGACCTGCCGTTCAATGACCAAAGCAAAGCCCATCATCACGACAAAGGCAGCAAATGCAATCAAGAAATGAATCTGCAAGCTGGCAACGACTGCCACAAGCGACACAATGACGCCAACCAGGGCCCCATACACACGGCGGGCAGAATGGCGATACAACCCTGATGAGGACACAGCATTAGCGAATTTCTCATCAGTTTTGAGCTGAGCTTCAATCTCGCGCAGGATTCTTTGTTCTTCGTCTGACAATGGCACATATTTATTGTCTCACCTCGCTGACCTAAACGCAATGCGCCTCGGTGTGTTCTATGTCAGGAGCCTTCGTCGAGGACAGGTCCAGCAGGGCTCTGGCCAGGCTGTCGGGTGTTGAGTCCGCTGACGGGCCCAATCATCCCAGCCCCAAACCGATCCACAATCAGGTCGACTGCCTTGCTGGCTGGTTTCCATTGTTCTTCAATATCTTCTGGAGTGTCTCCCCCATCGTCGAACAATCGCGGAGTCCTTTCGCTTTGTTCGGTCAATTTTTGAGCATGAACACCGAGCAGGCGAACCCCTTGTGCGTAATCCAACATCGCTAGCAATGGCTCAAGAGCTGCCACCATTGAGGGCCCTGTCGTCAACGGCACAGATGGAGTCACTGACCGAGTGACCGATTCAAACGATGAAAATTTAACTTTCAACAACAAAGTGCCAGCAGCGACACCAGCATCACGAGTACGACGTGCCACCGCATCACACAGTCGCACCAACTGGACTCGCAGTTCTTCGTGCGTAGTGAGGTCTGCAGAGAACGTCTCTTCATGCCCGATTGATTTAGCGATTCGTTCAGGTTCGACTATCCGATCATCAATACCTCGCGCAAGCGCATGGAGATGCCGTCCGTTCACGTCGCCAACGGCAGCACACACGATGTCAACATCAAGTTCGGCTAAATCAGCAACAATACGAACACCAATAGCCTCAAGTTTTGCCAGCGTTGCAGGCCCAACACCCCACAGTGATTGCACCGGCAGCGGCAACAAGAATTCAGATTCGTGTCCGCGCTTCACTTCAAATACTTGATACCCGCGCTGAACTCCGACAGCCGTTGCTCGAGGCTTGGCGTGTTCAGATGCGAGTTTCGCGAGAAATTTATTCGGCGCAACACCGACGCTGCAGGTCAACAGAGTTTCAGACAGAACGCGCGCACGTAATGCCCACGCGATTGTCACAGCATCCCCCATCAACAGCGATGCCCCAGTGACGTCAAGAAATGCTTCATCGATAGAGATCTGTTCAACGAGCGGCGTGAACGACTCAAAGATGGTGTGCAACTTTTGGCTGAATTCGACATAGTGGGAAATATCTGGTGCAATGAACACAGCATCAGGACATAACTTGCGCGCGATAGCTGACGAAATTGCAGAGCGGATCCCATATCGTCGGGCTTCATAGGAAGCAGCGGCCACCACGCCGCGACCTCCTGTTCCACCCACAACAACCGGCAGTCCGCGCAGTTCAGGATGACGCAATAACTCAACCGACACATAGAAGGCATCCATATCAATGTGAAGAATCGAACGGTCAGTTGTCATTTCACGGAAACGCTACTGCACACGTCATGCCACCACGCCTACGATGGTCAGGTGCCCGACTCCTCTTCTTCTCTATCTGCTCTGCCATCCGTTGCTGCGCGAGCCATTGCCTTTTGCTCAATACTGCTCGGTGGTCTCGCAGGCGGGCTGCTGGGTTATGGCCTCATTGATGCACAATGCGATGGCGTCTGCACTGTGCAGACAGGTACGGGAATGTTGATCTGCAGCCTGATGGGTGCGGGTGGAACCGCCATCATTGCCGTTCTCGTTTTACGAGTTCAGGGCGAATGGCGACAAATACAGGATCCATCATGAGCACATCAGGGTCTATCGGGTCCCAACTGCGTCAGATTGCCGAATCGCTTGCCCGCGAAGCCGGAGACATGGCGCTTAGCGGACGCAAAAGTGGCCCTCTCACTGCGACAACAAAATCTTCACCAATTGACATGGTGACGAAGTTCGATAAAGCAAGTGAAGCCATGATTACTGAGGGCTTAGCGCAGGTTCGTCCAGATGATGCGATTATCGGAGAAGAAGGCGCAGCCAAACAGGGCACTTCTGGAATTACATGGCACATTGACCCAATCGATGGAACAACGAATTTCTACTTCGATCTTCCGATGTGGGCGGTGTCAATTGGTGCGGTTGATGAACATGGACCACTTGCTGGGGCCGTTTATGTTCCTGCACTCGGTGAGATGTTTAGTGCCGCCCGCACAGAAGGGGCCACTGTCAACGGAATGCCAATCAGAGTTCGCGACAATAACGACGTGGCAGATGCTCTCGTGTGCACCGGATACAGCTACCGCATCAGTGAACGTGAAGTACACGCTAAACGCGTTGCCGACATTGTGATGAAGGTGCGAGACATTCGTCGGTTTGGCGCTGCTGCTGTTGACTTATGCTTCGTTGCTTGCGGTCGCCTTGATGCCTACTTCGAAGAACACCTTCATTCATGGGACCTAGTCGCAGGCCAAGTCATAGCGACCGAAGCCGGCGCAATATTCTCTGATTACGTCGGCAACCCTGTTACTCCCGCGCAAGTACTGGCTGCAACTCCCGGAGTACATGCAGACCTCATTCATCTCATTGCTACATCGGGGCCAGGCGCTGCATGAGCGTGGTGCTCGCGATTGACGCAGGCACCACCGGAGTGCGCACGCGCGCCGTCTTTGATGACGGACAGGAATCATTTTCCGCATACAGAGAGTTCACTCAATACTTTCCCCAACCAGGTTGGGTTGAACACGATGCACTTGAAATTTGGGATGCAATTGTGGCCACACTGCAGGAAGTATGCAAAAAACTCACTCAGCCCATTTCGACCATTGGAATCACTAACCAACGAGAGACAGTGTTGGCGTGGGACAAGCGGACTGGGCAACCAACAGCACACGCAATTGTCTGGCAAGACCGCCGTACGGCAGAAAGATGTTCGGAGTTACTGCCACACCTTGATCGTGTTCGCGCAGTAACCGGCCTGGTGCTTGATCCGTATTTTTCCGGCACTAAGGCTGCGTGGCTGCTGCAACACACTTCAGTTCCCCCAATAGAACATCTAGGCATCGGAACAATTGACTCGTGGCTGGTATGGAAACTGACTGCAGGGGCCGCATTCGTCACAGACCCCTCTAATGCAAGTCGCACCATGTTATTCGACATCAACACATTGCAATGGAGCGCCGAAATGTGTGAGCTACTTGGCGTTCCTATGTCAGTTCTGCCGACAGTGCAACCATCAAGTGGGCGATTCGGTGTTACCACTGAGGTTCCTGGTGTGCCGAACGGAATACCAATCTCTGGAATTGCCGGTGACCAACAAGCAGCGTTGTTTGGACA
>CAMDBY010000066.1 GCA_945889575.1 Bifidobacterium breve | reverse complement strand
GCAGTCATCGGATCATCGGGAACGTCACCGTCGGTGTCGTGTGACTGAAGAGCCGTTGCAAGATTTGTAAACAATGGCCGCAGATCAGTCAGGGTGCGATGTGCCCACCGTGCTCGCGTCGTTGTGAGAATTTCGGTATGCGTATCGTTCGATCCGGTGGAAAGCGAGGTAATCGCCCGAACATGCATATCGGCAATGTCTGCAAGGGAATTGAACGCTAAACGAGTGGCCGTATCTGGTTCTGGATCTGGGGAATCACCGGCTGCACCGAGTTGTGCACACTGTTGCGCCAAATCCCAATTGAGCGGACCTTGTCCGGCCATTGCCCGCATCATGTCGTTAAAGAAGGGAATACCGCCAAAGGGATTGGAAGCATTCATGTCGCCGTCAGCCATGTACTCATGATAGGAGGACCGACCTGCGTTACGTCGTCAGGGTTGTCGCACGAGAGTGCGAATCGTGCTGATTATTGAGGCCTTGTTGAGCATCCATACAGAGTGATCGCGCCGCACCACAATTCCTACCAATTGTCCTTGGGAATCGCGAACAGTTGCGAGCCCATGAATTGTGTCGGTGGAATTGATTGGCACATCAGTAGAGCCGTTGTTTGTCGACAAACTTGGATGGGCAACAAATGTTTCAGACGTGGCAGTGTCAACAATTCGATACTGCGACAAATCCGATATTTGGTTCGGATCAATCAGGTGGCTCAAATCTGGGGCGGTTCCCCATGCTGACTTGTCTTCACAATTGACAAGCGCTAGTCCAGTGGCAGGATCTTTCGCGACGATGTGAACGGGGACATTCAGCCCGGCCGCAGACGTGACCCAGAGCGATGTTGCTGTGGCAATGTCGTCGCTTGATGTGATCCACGTGCCATTACCGAGAGAGAATGCCGACGTTGAGCCAGCATCACTATTGATGACGACCATATCCTGTGCTGAGTAATTTTTGACCTGCGAAACTGTGCTACTTGGTGATTCTTGAAGCACGGCCCCTATGTCTTCTCGATTGGAAGAGATTCCTTTTGGAATTGCGATGGCGAGGACTGCACCTGAAGCGACCAAGCTGACACCCGCTGCAAAAGCTGTCAGGCGACGACTAATTCTTGGAGGCGTAGCAAGGAACTCTGTTCGCACCGCATCTGCCATCTCGGCGGGGTGACGCCACGTGCGTTCGTGCGCTGGCACCGGTGCTGGATCTTGGTTCTCAAATTCGTCAGCGCTCACAAGTGACAGACACTAATCGCGATGGGTACGCAAGTGTCGGCGCCATCACAAGCCCTGCCCAGTGCCGTGAGAGTACGATTAACCCATGCCTGCACCGTTGCTCGGAGAAGAGTGGTTCGAATTGACCGCCTCAGAACTTCCCATCGGTGACATCTATCAGTGGGCAGTACGGCCAGACTGCGGTGCCGTGGTTCTGTTCTCGGGCACCGTGCGAGACCATGTTGATGGTCGTACAGATGTCACCTCGCTTGAGTACGAGGCGTATGAAGACGCAGTCATTCCGTCGTTTGCAAAGATTGCCAATGAAGCGCGAGTTCGTTTCGTAGATGCTCGGCGAATCGCAATTCTGCATCGCACCGGAGCATTGTCATTAGGCGAATCGTCGGTTGTTGTTGCAGTCTCTTCCGCGCATCGTCCTATTGCGTTTGATGCTGCGCGGTTCGTTATTGTTGCATTGAAAGAGTCAGCGCCAATCTGGAAAAAGGAAAACTGGAATGGCGGATCTGATTGGGGCACTGCTGCTCACAACATCACAACACCAGAACAAGTAGCGAGCAATCCCTCATGATTGCACTTTCTTTCTTCACTGGTCTTTTTTCCTTCTTTGCAATCGTGTCTGGCTCAACCTTGCTCGTAATGATTTATCTTGATAATCGCAATGTGCGCATTGATGATGGAATTGCAAACTTCCGTCGACACATCGATGCGTTATCGCCAGAAGCGAGACAATCATCAGTGCATCGCAATAATCCTGAAGACCGCCGTAATCAATGAGCACAACTCGTATCTCCATAGAAGGACCTAACCATGGCTCGTGACCTCGCAATTGACCTCGGTACCGCCAACACTTTGGTGTACATGAAGGGCAAGGGCATCGTGCTCAATGAGCCGTCAGTTATTGCAGTAAATCGCCAATCGGGTGAGGTATTGGCCACCGGACACGATGCGTGGGACATGATTGGCCGTACCCCCAGTTACATCGTTGCTGTTCGCCCATTACGCGGTGGTGCAATCACGGACTTTGATATCACTGAACGCATGATTCGTTTGTTGCTGCAACGTGTTGGTGTTTCCCGATTCACACGCCCCAAAGTTGTTATCTGTGTTCCGTCTGCAATTACTGAAGTGGAGCGTCGTGCGGTAACAGATGCCACACGTCGTGCCGGTGCATCTGATGCGCAACTCATTGAACAACCGATGGCAGCAGCTATTGGTGCCAACCTTCCCATTGATGAACCTGTTGGCAACATGGTGATCGACATCGGTGGTGGCACAACGGAAACTGCAGTTATTAGTTTGGGTGGCGTTGTTGCACTTGAAGCAATTCGTGTTGGCAGTTTTGATATTGATGCAGCTATACAAAGTTATGTGCGCCGCGAACATGGTGTAGCAATTGGTGAGCGCACTGCTGAAGAAATCAAGATTCAAATTGGGTCAGCTGAACCAGGCCCGCAAGATCGCAGTGCAGATATTCGCGGACGAGACTTGGTAACTGGATTACCAAAGACTGTTCGCTTGACTGCAGAAGAAGTGCGATTCGCAATCGACGAACCTGTTGCTGCCATGGTGTTGTCTGTGAAGCGTTGTCTTGCTAAAGCCCCACCTGAATTGGCTCAAGATTTCCTTGCACGTGGCATGTACTTAGTAGGCGGTGGCGGAATGCTCCGCGGGCTCGCTGCTCGAATCGAACGTGAAACTGAAGTGCCTGTCAAGATGTCACCACAGCCACTTGAGGCAGTGGTGCTGGGCGCAGGTCACTGTATTGAGAACTACCAGGCCCTGCGAGGCATGTTTATGGGGACTCGCCGCTAGAGCCTTGGCGAGTTGAAATTACTCGGCGCACTGTCCCCTCAAGGGAAATCACAAACATTCCGTCGAAGGTACTGCGAACAGCAGTGATGTTGCCCAAGTCCTTCAACACGGTCTCAGATGCAGCGGTTGATGTGCCATCAGTCAGAATTGCCGTCACAATTCCGGTGCAGTAGTCACCGAAGAAATACCAACCAGCTCGGCCAGAAGTGGTTGTATTGGTACCAATTGCGCCACCAGATATTGAACACGCACCGTCCTTGTGCTCGTATTCAAAGACGGGAGATACGGCGCCTGGTGAATCAACGTCGGCATTGAAGGCGTGATTTCCTTCATATGCGCTCCATCCAAAACTCAACCCTCTACCTCCGGGAATTTTGGATGTTCCTGGGCTGACATTGACTTCCTCCCACTTATTTTGACCGACGTCTGCGATCCAGATATTTCCAAAAACATCGAAGTTGAATCTCCATGGATTACGTAATCCGAGTGACCAGATCTCTCCACGAGCACCCGGAGTATCAACAAAGGGGTTATCTGAGGGAATGTCGTAACCAGAGTTGCGCGGATTAATTCTCAATATTTTTCCCAGAAGTTGACTTTTATCTAGGGCACGTCGTTCTGGGTCATCTGCACTACCGCCATCACCAGTACCGATGTACAGCATGTTGTCTGGGCCAACGACGACTGCACCACCATTGTGATTTGAGTAGGGCTGAGCAATTTTCAGAATCTCTGAACCGGAAGGTGTAGCACTTGAGACGATTTTTCCATCTGACGTCACATCAAATCGAGAAATAATCGTGTCCCCAGAAAGATCTGTGAAATTGATGAAGGCTTCCCATTTTTTATTAGTTTTTCGGAAGGCTAAACCTAAGAGGCCACGTTCGCCTTCCGATGTTGTTGCACGAGAGATGTCTAGAACTGTGTCAAGAACGGTTCCGTCTGGGCGCCAACGTTGGATGATTCCAAAGCGAGAAACTACATAAAAGTATGAGTCAGCTGTGTCACGCTGGATGAGGTCAACAGCTCCTGCCAATTTTCCAATTTCTCTTGAAGAATAAGAGACAGCCCCGGAAAGGGCAATAGATGTTGTCGTAGCCGGTGCGACAGTTCTCGTTGTAGCTGTGGTTGTTGTAGTCGGTGCGATAGTTGTGGTCGTAGACGAGGTTGTTGCGGTTGTGGTCGTACTGCCACAACTAGTTGTCAAAATAAATACAATGATGAGTGAAGCAATGCGCCGCATTCTCTACTCATTAGGCCTAACTCGAATGAGGCCCTCTTGAACAACTGTGACTGCCAAGTGTCCGTCTTGCGTGAAGATCGAACCACCGGCAAGACCACGTGAGTTAGATGTTGAGATTGCATGCTGGTCGTACAAATGCCATTGGTCTGCGCGGAAAGGGCGATGAAACCACATTGCGTGGTCGAGGCTTGCCATCTGAATTCCGCCTTCGTTCCAACCAAGGCCATGAGGCAACAAAGCCGTGTCGAGAAGGGTCATATCGCTTGCATATGTTGCAATGCATGCATTCAGAACTGGGTCATCGGGCAATGTGCCGTCAGCGCGCAACCACACGCGCTGGCCAGATGATTCAATGCCAGAGCGATTGATGGGTTCGCCATCGGGATAGCGCAAGTCAATCGGGCGAGGATGGTCGTACCAATCACCGATTTCTTCTTTATGCGGTTCCATGCGGGTCTTGAAGTCAGGAAGAGTTTCTGGATCAGGAAGACCAAGAGGGGCGGGTATCTGCCAATCAAGACCTGGTTCAAATGCATGAAAACTTGCTTGCAAGTTGAAGATGACTTCACCGTGCTGAATGGCAACGACACGACGAGTGGTGAAACTTCTGCCATCGCGCAGACGATCTACCTGATACAAAATTGGTGCGGCTGGGTCTCCCGGACGCAAGAAATAAGCGTGGAGTGAATGAACATGTCGCGCATTTTCATCGACCGTGCGTGATGCGGCTACGAGTGATTGACCAGCAACTTGACCGCCGAACACGCGAACCCGATTTTCAATGGGGGAGACTCCGCGAAAGAGATTTACTTCAATTGATTCCAGATCGAGCAATGTGATGAGTTCATCAAGTGGTGTAGCCATCACCCCATAGTAGGGTCGAATCGTGTCAATTTCGCCGCTCAATTCAGAACTACGCCGTCATGCGTTAGCAGCGCAAGGTTTTATGCCAGAAGATGAGGGTGATGCCTTGTATGTTGCAGCAGTGCATGCCGCACAAGCAGTACCAAAGGCACCTTTTGTCGAAGTTGGTTCATATTGTGGTCGTTCAACAGTGTGGTTGGGCGGAGCTGCGCGAGAATCCAAGACGACGTTATTTGCAATTGATCATCACTTTGGCAGTGAAGAGAACCAACCGGGATGGGAATGGCATGACACGTCATTGGTTGATTCACGCACGGGTCGCATGGATACGCTTCCATTTTTTCGCGCCACAATTCTTGATGCAGGACTCGCTGATTCAGTAGTCACGATGGTTGGTGATTCACCGACCATCGCGCGTCATTGGACAACGCCTCTTGCTTTTTTGTTTATTGATGGTGGGCACGGGGTTGAACCAGCCACATTGGATTACCAATTGTGGACACCACGAGTCGCACAGGGTGGAACCCTTGCCATTCATGACGTGTTTCCGAACCCTGCTGATGGTGGTCGGCCGCCGTATGAAAATATTTATCTTCCTGCAATCGAAAGCGGATTGTTTGAAGATGTCAGTACAACGGGTTCGTTGCGCGTATTGCGTCGACACTAGAGAGCGCGAACTTTTAGGTGTGCGTTACGACGCGCCATTGGTTGCGTAAACAATGTTGAAGCAGGAGATCCGCCGCTAATTGCATCTGCAGCAAGAATGATTGCAGCAGCGGTGTACGCACTGTATTCATCGGCAGGAAAACGAACAATCATTTTTTCTGGTTCTGCTGGATACACAATGCCGGTCCAATATGCACCGTCTTCACGGCGGTGAGGCATGGTCCACAAAATGAGTTCACGAGCGATGTCGCGATCGCCAGCTGCGCAATGGGCAATCGCGCATTCACTTGTTTCTGCTGCAGTGACCCATTGTTCGTCATCGACACAACGCACGCCTCGGTCATCGAGAACGAAACGGTCCCATCCTTCAGCGAGACGCGCTTTTGCGTGGGCTCCGGTCATTGCGCCGGTGAGTACGGGGTAGTACCAGTCCATTGCCCATCGAGCCTTTGGCTCGAATGCATCAAGATTGGAAGTGATGAGTACATCAATTGCATCAGCCGCAGCGGTCCATTCTGGCTGGGAGTCACCAAGAAGGTCTCCCAGTGCAGCGCCGCAATGAAGTGCATGACGAATACTCGAACAGCCCGTCAGTAGTGCATAGTCCCATGGTTGTGAATCAACTTCTCTGGCCCAAACGATAGATCCATCTTCACGACGCATTGACAAAACCCATTGAAGGGCTTTTCGTACAGTTGGCCACAAGGCAGATACTGCAGCAAGATCGCGGGTGCATAACCAATGGGTCCACACGCCAACTGCAATGTATGCATTGACATTTGTATCGAGTTTGGCGTCTTCGATTGTTGTATCTGGCATGTAGTAGTTAAACCATGAACCATCTTCATGTTGAATGTCGGCAAGCCATTTGTATGCAGAAAGAGCAGCTTCGTCTCGGCCCATGATGTTGAGAGCCATTGCTGTTTCAACATGATTCCACGGGTCGCAATGGCCATTTGGATACCACGGAATCATTCCGTTTGGTAATTGCAATGCCTGAATGGAATCTGCAGTGCGCGCAAGGTCAGCTGTAGTGAGAATTCCTGGAAGGTGAGGCATGGAACGTGTGGTCATACAGCTGCTCCGACAGTTAGTGGTTTGCGTGAGTAGACAACAAAGCTTTTACCCATAAGTGGGCTCAGTGCGCGCTCGGCAACTTGCATTGAGCGTGGCTGGGTCATGATGTCCCATTCAAGGAATTCGCGGTACTTCTTCACCAATGAATGATCGTTATTGCGAGGACCGACTGCACATTTCAACCACCAATAGGGTGAGTGCAAAGCGTGAGCGTGATGGCTATCTGTAACTTCAAGTCCGGCAGAACGAAGTTTTGCCTTCAGTTCTGTAGCTGAGTAGATACGAACGTGGCCACCAACACTTTTTGGTGCGTGGTATTCATCAGACAACATCCAGTTGATTTTTTCTGGCCACCACGATGGAACAGTGACACCAAGTGAACCACCTGGTTTTAAGACGCGATGTAGTTCTGAAATGACACTGACATCATCTTGAATATGTTCGAGAACTTCTGATGTGACAACACAATCAAAGGTGTTGTCTTCGAAGGGGAGTTTGGTTGCATCCCCGCGGAGTACTCCGCCGTATACCTTTTCCGTAATTTGTTTGGCTTCCAACATCGCGCCGAAGGTATTACGAGTGGTGAGCACCTCTTCTGCTGCATAATCAAGGGCGAACACAGTTGCGCCTTGGCGAGCTGCTTCAAATGCGTGACGACCAAATCCGGCCCCTGCATCAAGAAACTTGTCTCCGGGACGAAGACCCAGACGATTAAAACGAATTGTCAACATGTCAGCGACGCTTTTCTAGTTTGGCGCGATTATGGGGCATGTCGAGCACTTCGCGATATTGCTCAACGGTGAGTTCTGCACATTGTTTCCACGTCCAGCGTGATACGACTCGTTGACGACCTGCTTCACCAATTCGGGCGCGAAGTTCTGCACTGTCAAGACCAGTAGCAATCAATGCTGCCAGTGCTTCGGCATTTGCAGCTGCGCATTGCAACACAGTCTCATTGTGTGTGCCCGTTACTTCGGGCAATGCGCCACCGTCTGTTGCAACAAGACATATGCCTGTGCTCATGGCTTCAATTGCGGGAAGACTGAATCCTTCATACAAGCTCGGTACAACGGCAAGTTCAGCTTCTGCATACAACTCAACGATGCGTTCGTCAGTAACGCCGGAGACGAAATCAATATGTGGGCGTAATCCGAGCGAATCAATGAGGTCCATGCTGTGCCCGGGACGAGGCTTACCGATAATGGTGAGGCGGATATCGCGATCTTTGCGCAAGAGCGCCATCGCTTCGAGTAGATAGGAAAGTCCTTTTAAAGCAACGTCAGCTGATGCTGTAGTAATTAATCGACCAGGTTCGCGCGCGATATGAGGCAGTGGTTTGAAAAGGTCAGGATCAACTCCAACGGGCACAAGACGCATGCGGTCGCGCGATACGCCCATATCTTTGTTGATGTCAGTGATGCTGTTCTCGCTAACAACAACAATACGAGGCATTTTGCTCGCGACTTTTCCTTGCATCTCAACGAATGAATACCAACGACCAACAGAGCGGCGCTTCCAGCGGTTTGGTGCATGACTCATTTCCAATTCACGATCTTTCGTGATGGGGTGGTGCAACGTGACGATTGTCGGAATGATCTTTTCAATTTTCAAGATGTCCCAACCAAGGCACTGGTTGTCATGGACAAGATCGAAGTCATTCACCCGGGGAGTCAGTGTGCGAAGTGCGCGCTTTGAAAATGCAAGTGGTTCAGAGAACTGACCTGTCATGTACCGGGCAGTCTCTACAACGTCTGGCCATGTTTTGATCTCCCAGTATGCGGGCATCCGCCCTGGGTATGCATCGTTGAAAATATCAAGGCTCGGCAGTTTGTGCATCGCGATGCGATCATCAAGAACTGGGTACGGCTGTCCGCCGAAAACTTCAACAGTGTGTCCGAGATCTGCGAGTGCTTTAGTGAGGTGACGTGTGTATACGCCTTGTCCGCCAACATGAGGTTTACCGCGATACGTAAGGTATGCAACACGCAACGGGCCATTGGGGTCGTAGGTGCCTGACATAGGCAGTAGAGGCTAACTG
>CAMDBY010000065.1 GCA_945889575.1 Bifidobacterium breve | reverse complement strand
CATGAAGACCACAAGTCCAAAATCAAAGATTTTATTGTTGCCCCTTGGTGCATGGGAACAACACGGACCGCATTTGCCGTTTGATACCGACACCATCATTATTGATTCGGTTGTTACACATGCGTTGCGCGACACGCAGGTTGATGAGGACGCTTTTGCTATTGCGCCAACTATTGCAATTTCGGCTAGCGATGAACACGTTGGATTTCCCGGCACGCTCAGTATGGGAACTGAGGCATTGGTGCAGTCCGTCGTTGCAATTTGTCGATCAGCTTCATGGTCGCTCGGCGTTTGCATAGTGAACGGACACGGTGGGAATGCAGACGCACTTGCGCGCATTAGTTCAGCGTTGACGTACGAAAAAATCAGGCACTCAATCTGGTCTCTGCCCTCCTATGACGGATCCGATATGCACGCAGGACACACGGAAACTTCAGTAATGCTTTATGTTGCTCCAGGCAAAGTTCAGACTGATCGGATTGAACGTGGAACTGTCGGAGATGCGTCTGGTCTTGTGGCGCAGATGCGCACCAGTGGTGTTGCTGGCGTATCCGCCAATGGTGTTCTCGGTGATCCAACCACTGCTACCAGCGAACATGGCATTGCAGTAATGAATTTGTATTCATCAAGTCTTATTGCCCATTTTGCAACACTTTCCAGTAACTGGCTAAGTGATTCACAATGACGATTCGGCTTCTCCCCGACGATCAATGGTTTCGTTCTAAAAATGGAAATGGGGTACTCGCTGGTTCTCCACTTACCTACTTCGGCGTCACTGATGCAGGGTCAAAAATATTGGATGCCATTGAGACCAATTCCGAGTTACCGCAGAACCATGCACAATTAACTGATCGCTTGTTGGCTACTGGTGCAGTTCACCCTGTTCCGGACAGTCCTTCGGCACTCACTGATATCACCGTTGTGATTCCTGCATTTATCTCCAACGCAGAATCACATGTCCATCTTCAGGAACTTGTGGCATCACTCGTTGGCCTCACCATCATCATCGTTGATGATGCGTCGCCCCACCCCATAGACATCACCGGTGCTCGAGTTGTTAGGCACGACATAAACAAAGGACCTGCGGCTGCGCGTAATACCGGCATCGCTGCCGTCACAACGACAGTTGTGGCTTGCGTTGATACTGACGTCATGGTGACATCAACCCAGATCGCCACACTTGCTGCATATGTCGTCGACTCTCACGTTGGCGCCGTTGCCCCTCGCATTACGTGCGTTAACGACGGAACATTCACGGGCGGGTTTGAGTCTCACCATTCACCCCTCGATCTCGGCTCAGTGCCTGCTGTTGTTCGTCCAATGTCTCGCGTGTCGTATCTTCCCGCAGCTGTGCTGGTGTGCGATGTGCAGTCACTCCGTACAGTCGGTGGGTTTGATGATTCCATTCGTATCGGCGAAGATGTTGATCTGATATGGCGGCTAATCGAGAACGGAATTGATTGCCGTTACGTGCCGTCGATTGAATGCCCCCACAGACCACGTTCATCAATGCGAAAAATGCTCAAACAGCGTTATGACTACGGCACCAGCGCTGCATTGCTAGATAAACGTCACCCGCGCGCAGCCTCACCGTTACGTGCTCATGCATTGCTCTTGACCGCAGCAACAACTGTTTTGATGGGTTACATCTATTTTGCATTGATTCTCGTGGTGCCAACGGTCGCGTATTTTGTGGTTTCCCTCCGTTCAACTTCGATTCCCATTGGAACACGCAGCCGACTTGCCTGGAAAGGACTGACCAGCACCACCCGACTACTTGCACGTGCCATCATGCGGGCATGGTTACCGTTGTTTTTTCTTGCATCGTTCGTATCACCTCGTCCCGGTGTCATGATTACGTTCAGTGCCCTTGTTCCGCCGATTGTCGGTATTCTGCGCAAAAAGCCAAGGCACCCCGTTCGTTATTTCATCGTGCGCATTCTTGAAGATGTGGCATACGGAACTGGAGTGTGGGTGGGCGCGGTACGCACACGTTCATTGCGGTGTTTGTTGCCGGTGATTACCGTGCGGCGTTCAGTCGCGCGTTGATGTCATTGCAGTCTTCACAGACTGATTGAGGAATGACACCCCATCGCATGAGACGAGAAAAGATTGCACATCCCAAGCAGAAGCCAACGAACGCTTCAAGCGATGCCGCGCCAGCCAACATGGCAACTACAACACGTGAGGCAGTGTGCAGATCAAAAATCCACAACACTGATCCGGCGATTGAAAACGCTGCACCGATTCCTTGAGCAAAACGTTTGGGTGGTCCAGCAACTAGTACATGATCGCGCTTCAATCGCGGCGTGATGACTTCGGTGGCAATTCGACCAAGCGGGCTGAGAAGGGGGCCTGTAAGGACTCGAGCAATAAACCCGTATGTCAGCGGCACAAGCACCCACGGGTTTCCAGTAACGACAAACAGGACGCTCATCAGAACCGCGCCTGTGGCCACAATGCGGGCCGATGTTTCGTTCACTGGATTGGGAAACCCAAATACTTTTGCCATGAGCCCACGCTATGGCCTAATTCCGAACTGACCACTGAGGAATTGGTCTCCCGAGTACGGTTCATGGAGTGACTATTCGACTGACCGTCCGCAGATCTGACTGGCTTGCCCATGTTCATGGTGTGGCTGATGCAACCCCTGGCCTTGTTCCGGTGGTGAAGGGCAATGGCTACGGCTTTCGACGTTGGAACCTTATGGAAATCGCTGGCGAGTTGTCTCGTGAAGTCGCCGTGGGAACAGTGTTCGAAGTACGCGATACGCCATCGCACCTCACTCCCATTGTTTTGACCCCAACGATGACAGCACCGCCGAAGAACTTGCCAATGAATACCGTGCTCACGGTCGGGAGTCCTCATCATGTTGTGGCGCTTACCCGTGCACAATGGCGTGGTGATGTCATTGTGAAGTTGCAATCCTCTACAAAACGTTTCGGTGTTACGCATGCAAACCTTCAACCGTTGCTCTCCGATATTGCCAGCGCGCAATTCACCATTCGTGGTTATGCGATTCATCCTCCGATTGCCGGCGACATGGCTACTCATCTTTCAGACATCACACAATGGTTAGACCACATTGACCCTGCGTTGCCTGTGTACATCAGTCATCTTGATTCTGCGGCATACGCTGCATTACGTCGCGACTATCCGTCGCGTGAATTTCGCATGCGTCTCGGTACATCACTGTGGCACGGCGACAAATCCACCATGCAACTGTCAGCCGACATCGTTGATCATCACCCAGTGGAATCAGGCTCGTTTGCCGGCTATACGCAGGTTCCGATCAAAGGGCCAGGCGAGATTGTGATTGTTGGGTGCGGTACAGCCCACGGAGTATCGCCCCTCGATGACGGTCGCAGTCCGTTTCATTTTCAGCGTCAACGGCTCAATATGTTGGAGCCGCCACATATGCATATCTCAATGTTGTTCGTTGCGCGTGGACGACCTATACCGAGCATCGGAGAATGGATCGACGTGCAACAGTCACTCACCAAAGTGCAGGTTGATTTACTGCAGTGGGTGTAAGACCACTTCTGCGATGAATAATTAGTGGGGCGTAGATGCCATGCGGTTGAGACCACGCCAACCGACAGCTGCTGCACCAATGAGTCCGCCTTGGTCAGCTAAGCGAGATGGAATAATTCTGGCGCCGCGAGAAAATTCAATTCCACATAATTCATCGAGTGTGCGTTGAGCTGAATTAAAGAATGTTGCGCCGAACCCGAGTGCAACACTGCCGCCGACGATGACTAGTTGCAGGTCAAGAAGATTGCAGACTGACGCTACGCCCCGACCAACTAGTCGACCGGTGCGCACCATGATTTCGTAGGTCGGCTGTGTCGGAGAGCGACCAGTAATTGCTTCAATCGCAGGGCCAGACGCTTCGGCCTCAAGGCACCCGCGACCTCCACATACGCACCTGCGGCCATTTGGCTCCACAATCACATGCCCCACATGGCCCGCATTGCCACTGGCGCCTTCCAGCAGTTGTCCATTCAGAACAATGCCGCCGCCTACTCCGGTGGACACCACCATGGCCATGAAATTGTCGACACCCTTTGCTCCACCTACCCAGCCTTCTGCGAGGGCCAACGCTTTTGCGTCGCCATCGCCAAAGACTGGCAAGCCGGTGATATCAACTAATCGATTACGTAGCGGAAATTCACGCCACTGCGGAATGTTGAGGGGTGATACGGATTCAAGATTGTGTGCACTTGGACCCGCGCATGCAACACCCACTGTTAACGGAGACTCGCCGTGATGTTCGCGCGCACGTGCAAGTTGTTGCTGCACTGCTTCAGCAATGTCAGAAAAAAGATCTTCGGCAGTGTCGCGCGGGTTCACAGGAACAGAAGTGCGGTCGATCAGCTCGCCCTCGCGAGTAACTAAACCAACTGCACACTTGGTGCCGCCAATATCAATAGACAATGACAATTGCATGAGATAACTAGTGTGCCAAAGAGACAGCAGTTTTTACGACATACAGGGAGCTGGTCAACAGTCATTTATCTATGATTTATAGGCTATGAACACTTCGTACGATAAGACCGTGCACCCACAATGGAAAGAATCACTAGCCACAGTGATGTCAACTAATTCGGCCCATGAACTCGCAGCATTCATCTCTCGTGAACGAGAAGAATTCATGGTCTTTCCACCAGACGATCAGGTCTTTGCGGCTCTGTCATTTGCCAGCCCACGCGACATCTCAGTTGTCATTCTCGGGCAAGATCCGTATCACGAGCATGGTCAAGCACACGGTTTGAGTTTTTCGGTCCAGCCCAACATCGCTATTCCCCCGTCGTTACGAAACATTTTTATAGAACGTGAATATGACATCGGCCTAAAACCACCAACTCATGGCACTCTCACACCGTGGGCACAACAAGGTGTTCTTCTCCTCAACACGTCACTCACTGTTCGTGAAGGAAGTGCTGGCAGTCACGCAAAAAAGGGATGGGAAGAAATCACTGACCACATCATTCGTACTGTGGATGACAACACAGAACGATGTGTGTTTATTTTGTGGGGCGCACACGCTCAGGCAAAGAAAAAACTGATAACGCAGCGGCATCACGCAATTCTTGAGGCGCCTCACCCATCGCCGTTATCGGCGTACCGAGGGTTCTTTGGCAGTGCGCCGTTCTCGCGCACTAATGCACTTCTACAAGAGGCTGGTCGAGCGCCTATCGACTGGAGTCTTTAGGCGGGCACTTGCTGTGTGATGCAGTGGATGCCACCACCACCAACTGCGAGTATTCGACCAATCTCAAGTGGCACCATGTCACGTCCTGGAAAGAATTCTCCGATCATTTGCACCATGTCATTGTCAGCGTCATGACCTGTCACTGGAATAACAACAAAGTTGTTTCCCACATAAAAATTTAGGTACGGAACCACAACACGACCAGAGCTGGTTTCTACGAATGGCAATACAGGAACAACATCGACTTTCAATTGTTCACCACGACCCGAAAGAGCCGAGCGTGCAACTTTTTCATTGACAAACAGTCGTGCATAATCATCTTCAGATTTGTTATTGCATCCTTGCAATAACACATGACCAGGCGAAGTGAACGCAGCCACATTGTCAACATGACCATCAGTGTCATGATCAAGTACGAGTCCATGAGGTAACCACACCACTGACGAGACTCCGAGTTCATCTTTCAACACGGTCTCAATTTCCATCTGTGACATTCCGGGGTTTCGATTGGGGTGCAACAGACACTGCATCGTGGTGACAAGCGTTCCTGCCCCATCAACGTTTATAGAACCGCCCTCAAGAACCAACGAAACACTGCGTTTATGCTGGTTTTGCTGAGACAACACCCGTGATGCCAATTGCGCATCTTGATCAAAGGGCACAAACTTTTCGCCCCAACCGTTAAACACAAAATCAAGACCGACAAGACTGCCGCCAGATTCGCGCACGTAAATCGGCCCGCTGTCGCGACACCATGAATCGTCAATTGGCACGGCGATCACACTGACTCCCGTGCCACACATTGACTCAGCCCGTTCAATATGTTTTGGGTCCACAACCATCGTCACTGGTTCATACACTGCAATTGAGTTTGCAAGTTCTGCATAGGCCCGTTCGGCTTCAGCAATCTGGCCGTCCCAAATATCGTCACGCGATGGCCAACACATCAACGTGCTCTGATGCGGTTCAAATTCAGCGGGCATGACGCGCGAAAATGCAGACATTCAAAAACCTCTATGTAGTGGGATGCGAAAAATAACTATCGCTTCCGTCAAGAGTAAGAAGTGCGCCGTATAACTCTGGGCGTCGATCACGAAACAAGCCCCATGAAGAACGCAACGCTGCCAATGCAGAACGATCAAAGGTGGCATGTATTACTTCTTCTGTATCACGACCAGCTTCAGCCACTAACGCTCCTGTGTTGTCGGCAATGAACGATGAGCCATAGAAATTTATTTCAGTCATGTTTTGCACTTCACGACCGATGCGATTTGCTGCCATCACGGGCAAGAGGTTCGCTGCTGCATGACCTTGCATCACGCGTTGCCAGTGACGCGAAGAGTCCCATGTGGGGTCTTGTGGTTCACTACCGATAGCTGTGGGATACAGAATGCATTCAGCGCCCTGTAACGCCATTACGCGTGCAGCTTCAGGAAACCATTGGTCCCAACAAATGCCGATGCCAATTCTTCCGTGTTGCGTAGCCCAGACTCGGAACCCAGTGTCTCCAGGACTGAAATAAAACTTTTCGGAATAGCCAGGACCATCGGGAATATGACTCTTGCGATACACACCCATGCGAGACCCGTCGGCATCAACCATGACAACAGTGTTGAACAATGTATTGCCTGCACGTTCGTACACACTGAGTGGCAACACCACGTTTAGTTTGGCAGCAACTTTTTGAAAATGAGAGACCGTGGGATTCTCATCGATTGACGTTGCACGCTGCTGATGCGCAGCATCTTGTTCCTTGCAGAAGTACTGGCCCTCAAACAATTCAGGAATAAGGATTATTTTTGCTCCGCCTGATGCAGCCTGGCGCACCATACGTTCAGCCTTTGCAACATTGTCTTCACGGGAGTCGGACATAGACATTTGAATGGCAGCTAGGGAAAGTGTCACATCCACACTCTAGGGATGTTCGCTTTGCCACCATGTGTGAGACAATCTGACCATGGTTATCGCCACCAAGCAGTCGGAAAAATCCCGCCAGACCGACCTTAAAGTCGCCCAAAGCGCAGCCAGCGCAGTGCGCACAGTGGGCGTTGACCAAATGGCTCTCACCCGCGTTGCTGCCGACGCCGGATTCTCAAGTGGCGCCATCTATGCCCGATGTGACGACAGATCAGAACTGGTCGTCATGGCATGGGAAAAAAGCTTCTGGCCGATGTTGTCAGAAATCATTACTTTGCTCGCTGATGCGGTGATCTCTAAAGACAACAGCAGCATGAGCCAAATTGCTGAACTATTCATTCGCTCCACCGACCCAGGAATTGTCCCTGACCTTGGTAGCGCAATGGAAGTCATCATCGCTTCACGACGTGATGAAACTATCGGTGAAGTTGTGCAACGCGATATCAACGGACTCCTCGATGACCGTGGAGTCGGCCCCGCTACAGATGGTGCACTACGTCAATCTGTTGTGTCAGCAATTAGCACATTATTTGGTGCATCATTACTGAACTCTGCGTATGTTGACAACAAGCACAACATGATTGACCCCACCGCACTCATTGAGGTCTTTACTCGTTCGGTACAGTCGCCCGTGAAGCCTGCTAAATCAGCCGGCGTATTGCGCCACACAGCGCCATATCAATTTCCCACCACATACGACGACGTTCGCGATGCTCTTATCGCTGCAAGCGAATACGTCATCTCACGTACCGGTGTACACCGCGCCACAGTGTCGCGTATCGCGCGTCGCGCAGGCGTCAGCGTTGGAGCTATCTATGGTTTGTACGAAAACAAAGATGCCCTCGTAGCAGATTGTTTAGAGGTCTTGTTCCCACCACAAAGTCGACGCGATGTCGAAGAGTGGTCACGAGTCTTCACAGCAACTGATCAACGTGCGGTTGTCACTGATATTTTGGCGAACTACATGTCGCCATCGTTTGCACAATGGCGCACATTCCGTCTGGAAAGCATTGTTGCGGCCCGACACTCCCCCGACATTGCATCACAACTGGCTGCATACACATTTGCAGCAAGGCGCTCACTCATGGCTGCTGCAGTGAAAGCTCCTCCTGGCGCCACTATTAGCCCCGATACGGGCTTATCTGCCCGTGCAAGCGTTTTAGGACTCTCAATTCTTGAAGTTGTTGACCCAACAATCTGCCAGCTTGACTGGCGATGGATTCCTTTCGGTCAATAATCACTAGTCTTCGCTGATGCTTGAAGAACTATCAGCCAAAGTCCGATCTGGAGAAATCAACCCTGTTGATCTCGTCAACGAGAGCCTTCGTCGTATCGAAGCAGCCACACCATTAAATGCTGTTGTTGCGGTGTACGCCGATGAAGCGCATGCACTGGCTGCTTCACACCCACGCACGGGTGCGCTTGCCGGTATGCCGTTCTTGGTAAAAGACATGGCGCGCGTGAAAGGCCACATCACCACGGCTGGTTCGGCGTTATATGCCGATGGCCCCGCAGATGTTGTTGATGACTCTGTTGTGTCACGCCTGCGTGAAGCCGGAGCAATCATTATTGGTCGATCAAATAGCCCAGAGTTTGGTGCAACAGCATTCACCGCAAACAAAGTGTTCGGTGCGACACGCAACCCCTGGAACACTGAAAAATCACCTGGCGGTTCCAGTGGTGGTTCTGCAGCAGCACTCGCGGCAGGGCTAACACCAATCGCAACTACTTCTGATGGTGGTGGCAGCGTGCGTGGTCCTGCATCGGCAACTGGACTCGTTGGTTACAAGCCATCAATGGGTGCAATCGGCAGAAATGTGCTGCCTCGATGGATTGATTTTTCAACTCAAGGAACATCTGGTCACAGCGTTGCTGATGTTGCCTACGAAGCTGCA
>CAMDBY010000064.1 GCA_945889575.1 Bifidobacterium breve | reverse complement strand
ATCTTGGTTCAATCCTTCGACCGTGGCAATTTGTGTTCCCACTGCAGTTGCAGCCATAACGAGACAACTGCACACAGCAGCATTGTCTACATAGACCGTGCAACTACCGCATTCGCCCTGTTCACAGGCCCCTTTAGAGCCAGGTAATCCGAGTCTTTCGCGAAGGACATACAGGAGGCTTTCTCCAATCCATGCATCTGCCACCTGTCGTTCCTCGCCATTGATGGTCAGTGTGTAGTGCTCAAGCTCACTCATTTTTGAACCCCTCGTAGTAGTAGTCGAGTAGCCAACACGCCGACTGCGTGTCGTCGATACTCTGCGGTAGACCGGTGATCATCGATAGGGCGAGACTCTGCACGCACGCGTTCACCGAACTCTTGTGCCACTGATGGAGTCACGTTCTCAAGTCCGATGGAATTTATCCACTCCTCGGATTCAGATGCTCGAATAATTGTGGGCCCAACAGAGCCGAGAGCGACTCGTACATTGCCGTCATGAATGGCAAGGCACACTGAAGCAACTGAAATAACCATTGCGTTACGAACACCCACTTTGGCGTACCCCTGCCAACCATTTGTCAAAGGAATAGTGACACCGGAGATGATTTCGTTCGGTAAGCGAGAGTTTCTTTTAGGTCCGACCATGAACTCTGCAAAGGGGACTGATCGGCTGGTCGTTTCAGATAGCAAATGAACAATTGCGTTTAGCGCAGAAAGTACGGGCAGCGAATCTCCAGCAGGTGAACATGTACCGAGGTTGCCTCCCAATGAACCAGCGGCGCGTATTTGTGGTGAGCCAACAGTTCTTGCGGCTTCTGCGAGTGCGGGCAGGGCCTCGGCAAGTTCTCCATGCTCCATCGTTGCGTAGGGGACAGATGATCCGATGTGGACGACACCTGACTTGTTATCGATGTTCCAATGTTGGAACTCAGGAATCTTACGCAGAGAAATAACCGTCTCGGGGTGTCTGTGATTGAAATTAACTTCAACCATTAGGTCTGTCCCGCCAGTTACGAGATGCGCACTTGGATTATTTGAGAGCAGCCGTGTGGCGTCTGTAAGAGAAGAAGGAATGAATACTGGCATGGTTACGTCAAGGCAAGTTTCTTATGGAGCTTGGCAGCTGCTTCAGAAGCTTTGGTTCTAATTTCAGTCATATCGAATTGTGTGGGAGATCCATTCTTGACAACCAATTGTCCATCAACATGAACATCAACACACCTGATACCTGGTGTAAACGCGACATGCCATGGGCTATCTACTTTGTCGTAAGACCATGTAACGGTGTCGTTAACTATCTCAGGGAAGAACTTTTCTCCAGTTTGTAACCACTCCCACACAGTGTCTGGTGATTGCATCACATCAAACTCGCGCAAACGAACGTATGCCAATCGCGCTTCTTCCAACATGTCAGCACCGATACCATCTGTTCCGAGAGCGACATCATTCGAGAACCGAAGAGGATTCGCATATCCGACAGCGTTGTTCATATTTGAACGCGGATTGTGAACGATAGTTCCAGCAAGCTGGCGATCAAGGTGCACTGCATGGACTAACAGCCAGTTGTCCTTGGCTCGACTCTGAAGTCGAGCACCCGCTTCTTTGTCGTCGATCCCCTCAGCAACATGAATATGCACGCCTGTATTCATTGACTCTGCCAACGATGATGCGCGATCAAGAGTCTCATCCGAACATGTAAAGGAGGCATGCACACCCACCATTCCGCGACCACCAGATTGAAGGAAACGTTCGTTTTCGCGAAGACCTCGTGCTGCACCATCGGTCATGGGGGATAGAGGGCTCACTTTCGAATGCAAGGTTGTCCCATCCCAACGATCAGTAATTCCGTACGACAAATTAGTTTTGACTCCAATCATGGAACATGCATCCGCAATGACGTCCAGGCTGCCGTCTATCGCCAGTGGTGATTCGTGATGGTCGATGATCGCGGTCGTTCCATTACACAGCGCCTCTGCTGCACCAAGAGCCGCAGACCAATACAGCGTGTCAAGGTCAAGGGCAACATCTAATTTCCACCATACGTTTTCCAGTATTGAAAGAAATGAATGTGGCGTCACGGCAGGTGCCTGCATGCCTCGTGCAAGAGATGAATACAAATGATGGTGAGCACAGACCATCGCTCGAGTCTCAAAGGACATTGTTAATCCAGTTCCACTCCGCGTTGGGCAGTGATGCGGGTATAAACCTCAGGTCTGCGATATCTGTCAAAGTCGAAAAGAGTCTTTGTGTACTTCTGGCACCAATCCATATCGCAATGTGCCACAAGTAGTTCATCATCAGTGGTCAAGGCTTGGGCAACAATCTGCCCCGACGGTGCAACAATCATGCTTTGACCAAGAGAATCGACACCTTCTTCAACGCCAGCTTTCGCTACGCCGACGACCCATGTTCCATTTTGGTAGGCGCCCGACTGCATAACGAGTGCGTTGTGAAAACCCTGCAATATGTCTTGACTCGGATCTGGGATGTAATGAATTGGTGTGTTGTATCCACACAAAATAAGTTCAACACCCTGAAGACCCATGACGCGGTACGACTCTGGCCAACGACGGTCATTACAAATCATCATTCCGACGCGTGAACCAAATGCTTTCCAGACGCCGAAACCTTCGTTTGACGGTGTGAAGTAATAGCGCTCTGCATGTTGGAAAGCACGATCAGGTTCATGTTCTTCATGACCTGGAATATGAACCTTGCGATACTTTGCTACAACGGTGCCATCTTTCTCAACAAGAATCTGCGTGTTGAAGCGTTCGCCGTTCTTCGTCAGCTCTGCATAACCGAGACAGAAACCGATGCCCAACTTCTTTGCCTCGTCAAATAACGGAGCCGTTACCGGTGATGGCATTTCTGTTTCGTAATAATGATCGGTTTCAGAGATGTTTTCAACGAACCAGCGCGGAAAGAATGTGGTCAGAGCTAGTTCGGGAAAGACCACAAGATCACAGCCAGCAGCATGAGCTTGATGTAGTAGCGCGATAAGGCGTATTACTACCTGTTGACGTGTGTGCTCACGTTGGATGGGGCCTAGTTGTGCAGCACCGATGGTAACAATTCGAGTCATGAGTCGAATACCTCTATTTGAGAGAGTTCGATAAGTACTTGAAGCAAGATGTTGGTACCCATCACCAGATCTTCCGGAGCGGTAAATTCAGCTGGGTTATGGCTGATGCCTTCAACGCTTGGCACAAAGACCATGGCTGATGGACAAACACGCGCAAACATCTGTGCGTCGTGTCCAGCACCGCTTGGCATGCGAACAACTGACGGCGCGTGGGAAACGGACACCTTCTCAACAATGTCAATAACTTGTGGATGAAAGACAACTGGCTCGAATCGTGCCAGATATCGGGTAGAAATTTCAACACTTTCGCTTTGCGACAATGATGAGATGAAGTCTGTGATCTCTTTTTCGGCCTTTTTAAGTATGCCTTCGTCAGTGTTGCGAACGTCAAGTGTCATTACTGCTTTGGCGGGAATGACATTAATCAAGTTAGGAAAGATATCGACTTTTCCTACAGTGCAGACCTGATGTCCTCCATAACGGTCAGCTAAGTCTCGAAGGAACACCGCAATCTTTGCCGCTACATAACTTGGGTCTTTACGCATGCTCATGGGTGTTGTGCCTGCATGGTTTGACTGCCCAATAATGGTGACTTCTTGCCAACTGATTCCTTGCACGCCAGTAACCGCGCCGATTATGACATTGGTCTTTTCCAAAACTGGGCCTTGTTCGATGTGTAATTCAACAAAAGCGTGCGGTGCAAAGCCAGGACACGGTGTGGCACCGTTGTACCCGATTCGTTCTAGTTCGTCTCCGACTCGCGCTCCGTCGATGCCGACGATGTCGAGAGCTTCCTCTATCGCAAGGCCACCGACATACACAAGAGATCCCAACATGTCAGGTGCAAATCGAGAACCTTCTTCGTTTGTAAAAATACCAACGCTGATTGGGCGTGTCGGTACAAATGAGGACTCTTGTAACGTTTCAATTATTTCAAGGCCAGCTAGGACTCCCAGATTCCCGTCGTATTTTCCACCTGTACGAACTGTGTCGATATGAGATCCAGTCATGACGGGCGATCCTTTACCTACATCCCACGTACCAATGACGTTTCCTATGACATCTGTTGTCACTGTCAGACCTAATTCATGCATCCAACCGACAACCAGGTCTCGGCCCGCGGCATCTTCGTCCGTCAGTGCCAGGCGGGCACAGCCGCCACCGTCAATTGCGCCGATGCTTGCAAGATCCATAATTCTTTGCAGCAGACGACCTCCATTGATCGGGGGCATCACGGGCGACGTCGAAGTGGGCACTCCCAAAGTGTACGAAATGTAAAGGTCAAAAGCCTGAATGATAGGGACCTGAGGACCCTGGACGCCGCTAAAACGGCTCTCAGCAGTCTGATGAGCCTAGGGTTGCTGCGATGAGTGGGGGAGAGTTGGCATGGATTGCCGGGTGCATAGCATTTGCCTCCTTTGCTCAGACTCTTTCCGGCTTTGGTTTCTCTCTCCTGGCCGTACCTCTGATGACGTTGGTGGTGAGCCCTCGTGATGCCGTTGTTGTGGCCACGATTCTTGCTTCAGTGTCCACTACTTCTCAGTCTCTGATTGACCGAAAGCATGTGGACCGCTCGATCGCTAAACGACTCATCTTGGCCTCGTATGCAGGGATGCCCTTCGGATTGTTGGCATTTATCTTTGTGTCAGAGACCGGATTGCGTCTGGTGCTCGGAGTTGTAGTTGTTTCTGCCGCAGTTCTTCTCCTTCGCGGCTTTCAATTGCGCGATGACTCCCATAGTTTCGACTGGTTGTTGGGAATGGTGAGTGGCTTCTTATCAACATCGACGTCCACTAATGGCCCACCGTTGGTTTTCTTGATGCAAGCCCGACAATTAACTCCGTCCACATTTCGCGCGACTATCAATACGGTGTTTGCCGTTGTAAACGTTGGGGCTCTGGCATTGTTCATCACAACTGGCAAAGTGAACAGCAATAACTTGTCGGGAGTTGCAGTTGCTTTACCGGCGTTAGGAGCTGCCATGTGTATTGGCTACGCAGTGCGACGAAATATAACGCAAGAAAGATTTAATACTCTTGTGATATTGCTGTTGTTAATTTCAGCAATCAGCGTGATTGTTTCTGCTTTTACTACCTAATCGTGGCCGAACATCATCAGCCATTGTTCACGAGTGCGTGGACGAAAAACGTAGTTGTTCTCTTTCACATCCGAAAGGCGCGCAGCGGACGGTGCCGAATACTGATGTCCCGGTAACACCACCGTGTCATTTGGTAGTGATGCCAAAAGCGTCAAACTGTCGTACATGTCTGACACATTTGATCCGGGGAGGTCTGTGCGCCCACATCCATCAAGAAATAATGTGTCTCCAGAAATAAGGCAACCGTTAGTAAGAAAGCATTGACTTCCCGGAGTGTGACCAGGCGTATGCACGCATGTGATTTCTACATTTCCCACCGACACAATGTCTCCGGCTTCATGGACCATTAGGTCTGTTTCAGAGATCCCTGTTGTCTTCAGTACCCATGGTGCTTCGTGACGATTGACATGAATCGGAACGCTCACTCGATCCAGCAAAGCTGCCACACCTTCAATGGTGTGACCCATCATTGAACCTCCGACGTGGTCAGGGTGGTAGTGGCTTGCAAGTACACCCGTCACGGTCATCCCGTCCGCTTCAGCAATACCGAGCAGATCGTCCACTGCATACGCCGGGTCCACGATTAGGCACTCTTTTGTGTTGGCATCGCCAATTAGATATGCAAAATTAACCATTTGATGCGCGATGGGGTTCTGGGAGCCGAAATCCCGCCCGCTGAGAAGTTGTCGGAAATAGAACGGATTGTCGTCTTGTGTACTCACACACAGCAGAATAGAACAATGACAAGTGATGAACGACTTCGAGCCGGGGATCTGGTGGCAATTGGGCGCCACCGAACAGTGGTTTCCCAGGAATTCGCCGACTCGATGGATCCTGGTGACCAAGTTCTGGCGATGTCTCATAACGGAGAAATGCGTCGGTTGCCCAATGCCGTGGTTGGTCTTGTTGAATATGCCGTTACCGCGGCGTCCCAAGCGTTCACTGAACTGTCTTTCGTTTCCGATGCTTCTATCAATCTCTTTTTTCAACTAGCAGCCGATGCCCTGGAGGACGAATCCACGTTCAGCAAACTGCGTGAAGCAAATGAACGTGACGAGGAGTCTGCTCGTGCACGGGGTCGCTCTGTAACGCGACTGGTGTTGTCAGAAAATATGAGACGCGACATGATCTCGGCCTTGCTTATGTGGAGAGACGTTCCGATGTCACGTGATTCTCTTGTTTCTCAAACAAAGCACACAGGTTGGCTAGTAGAGCAACGCTCTGCGCCACTCGGAGTATTGGGGTTTGTGTTCGAAGGTCGCCCGAATGTATTTGCTGATGCTACGGGTGTCCTGAAAGGCGGAAACACCGTGGTGTTTCGTATCGGGAGTGACGCGTTAGGAACTGCGAAAGCAATGATGGACCTTATTGTTCGTCCATCGTTGCTTACAGCGGGCCTTCCTGTCGATGCAGTATTTTTGTTGAATTCACCAGAGCATTCAGCTGGCTGGGCACTTTTTTCTGATTCTCGTCTCAGTCTTGCTGTCGCACGAGGTTCTGGTAAAGCAGTCGCTGAATTGGGTTCCATTGCTCAACAATCTGGCGTACCGGTCAGCCTGCACGGCACAGGCGGGGCGTGGATGCTGGTCGGTGAGGACGCTGACCTCTCACGTCTCGAGTTGTGTGTGTTTCACAGTCTCGACCGAAAGGTGTGCAACACCTTGAATGTTGTGTGTGTACATCGTCATCTTGCCTCAGTTCATGTACCGATCATTATGAAGGCTGCCGAGAATGCAGCGTCCGCGCGAGGCACCCGCCCACGAATTCATGCTGTGCAGGGTGCAGAGCAATATCTCTCGACGGTCGAAGAGATTATTGTCCATCGGTCAGAGGGGGAGCAGAGCGAACCTCAAGTGACTGTCAGCAGTGTTGAATCTTTGTATACAGAGTACGAGTGGGAAGAGAATCCCGAGTTTGCAATTCTGATTGTTGAATCACTCGATGAAGCGATTGACTTCTTCAATAAATACAGCCCACAATTTATCGTAAGTATTATTTCTGAAAACGAATCCGAACAACAATCTGTGTGGGCTTCCACTAATGCGCCATTTGTAGGCGATGGCTTTACTCGTTGGGTCGATGGTCAGTTTTCATTACTTCGACCTGAACTAGGACTTTCGAATTGGGAAAACGGCCGCCTATTTGGCCGTTCAGGAGTCTTGTCGGGAGATTCCGCCTTTAGTGTGCGATTACGCGCTCATCAGGTGGACGACAACCTCCACCGTTAAGGGATTAATTTCCGTAACAACCAGTTAACGAATCGATTCTTGCGGCCTGTTCGCTTTTCAGTCTCGTCTGCTCGGTTCGTTAGTCGCAAGATTGAATTGATGCCGATGTACCGAAGAGGTTCTGGTTCCCATCGGGGAGACACATGATTCACGATGGGTAATGGGAGGTAGTCGGACGCCGTGCCAAGTATTGAGGTGGCCACTTCCTTTGCTGCTACGTAACTAAACGCCACACCGTCGCCGACGTAGCCACCGAGTGACGCAATGTGGCTCTTGTGATCTATTTGCGCTGAAGTGAACCAATCTCGATGAACGCCGAGTGCGCCACCCCATCGATGCGTCACATCGGAATCACCTATAACTGGAAACATCTCACGCATTGATTTCTCAATAAGTGAGTGAATGTTTGCATTATTGTCAAAATGAGATCCGATGCGACTCGCATACTTGTACGGGGCACCCCGACCGCCAAATGCGATCCGTCCGTCTGCGGTTCTTTGGGCATAGATAACCAAGTTGCGCCCATCCGACACGGTTTCTCTATTGCTCCAGCCGATGTCTTTCCATTGAGAATCACTCAATGGTTCCGTTGCAATCATGTATGAGTACAGCGGAGCTACATCTCGCCGGTACTGCTTCATTCGGGCGGTGAACCCCTCTGTTGCTCGGATAATCCATTTTGAATCAATAGAAACAGAACCTTTGGACGTGTCGGCAGAAACTCGATGAGAGGTGATGTGGCTAACACGGGAAGAACCGAAAAACTGAACGTTTCTGGAGAGCAGTTGCTTAACCAGGCCATCAACCAACTGCGCTGGCTGCAACGCGGCGCAATGAGGGCTATATGAAGCACCTAGACAATCTTGAATGCGCACGCAATCCTTTGCCTGATCTGGCGTCAGGTAGTCCATGAATGAATCGTCAAAACCGAAGTGACGAGACATCGAGATGTTCTCTCTGATTCTGTCAAGTTGTAACTGGTTCGATGCGAACGACAGTGTTCCGCCTTTATGCCATCCACATTCAATATTTGAATTGGCAATGTGGGCTCCAATCTCATCGACTGACGTAACAAGGGTGTTCTGCAGATCTATGGCGCCTTGCTTGTTGGATTGAGCTGCAACAGCTTCCAACGACATAGGACTAAATGCACTACACCAGCCACCGTTTCGGCCGCTAGCGCCAAAGCCTGGTTGCTGCGCATCAAGGATGGCTATTGATAGGGAAGGGTTCAGATTTAGTAGATGGTGTGCCGTCCACAATCCGCTATAGCCAGCACCAACTATGACCACGTCGTAAGACTGGCTAGAAGAGATTTCTGGAAAATTCCAATTCAGTGAATTTTCAGACCAGAGAGATGGTGGCCATTGCGCAAATGCTTTCTCCATGACGCAAGATTAGGCGGAGATTAGATGCTGACGTTGTCGATCAATCTCACATCGTCAAACCACACAGCCACACAGATAGTCGTACCCGAGGATGAGGTTGTAACTGGAATGAGGGTTACAGAATCGACAATCTCGATGTATTCGACCGTTCCAGCCGTGTTCGATTCGATTCCAGTGGTGAAATGCTCCTGGAGCGCTCGCGCCGACATCTTTGTGATTCGGCACATTTTGGCAATTTCATCAAGCAGAGCGAAGATCTTAGGAGCGTGCTTCAAACTCTCCGATGACAAACGGCTGTTTCGGCTTGAGAGTGCAAGTCCCATCTCATTGCGGACAGTTGCGACGCTTCGGATTTCACACA
>CAMDBY010000063.1 GCA_945889575.1 Bifidobacterium breve | reverse complement strand
CTGACAACATCAAAAAAGAGTTTCCGCAGTTTCTTGCGTTAGATACCTACGACGATTTATTCAAACATCTCACTTCTGCTTTGGGGGTATGAAATGACTAACAACGACATCACGAATCTAAAACCAGAAGATTTTTATACTTCTGTTGCAGCGACCAGCAGAGCCTTCTGGCCAGATCCGATGTTCGGATTCTTTTCACGAAACGCTGTGCACGAACATCTGATGCTTCCAAATTATGCAACGGCTGTAATGCGTGATGCCGTACAACACGGCATTGTTGAAGTCATCATCCGTAATGGCCGCGTCGTTGCTTCTGCATCGTGGCTTGCACCTGGTGATGCACCTCGCCCGTGGCTACAAGAACTTCGCGTCTCGATTCGGTCTGCACGTGGTCTGCTCAAAGGACGTAATCGTCTCAAGGGAATCAAGCTTCTTGATGCAATGGCAAAGAAGCACCCGAAAGAACCGCATTGGTATTTAGGGCTATTGGGTGTTGACCCAGCGTTTCAAGGCAAAGGTCTTGGCGGAGCACTGCTTACTCATCGCTTAGAGATATGTGACGCAACCCACATGCCGGCATACCTAGAAACTCAAAAGCCCGAGAACCTTCCGTTTTATGAACGGTTTGGATTCTCAGTTCTTGAGGAAATTACTGACGACGGTTGTCCCACTTTGTGGACCATGTGGCGCGATCCGCGCCCCGCATAATCAACGCTTAGCGATTACCAGGGGCCATGTAGAACCACATGGGAAACTTTGCGCCAGCATCTTTCATAGCTGTGCGCGCACCTAAAACAGTTTTACCGGCTTCTGTCGTTTCGAAAAACCAATTCTCCATGGCTCTTCCGCCAGGTGCCGGACCATCAATCAATTCAAGTGCTGCTTCTTCGTAATACGTACGAATGTCATGACACAACGCCATTACATTTCCGCCGGGAATTTCTGCAGTTGTCCAATCTTGACCGTTCGCAATTGCATGAAGAACTGCCAATGCATTCGGTACTTCATCTGAAGTGATAGCACGGCCGACTGAGGTGACTCCCCTGCGTTCCAGCGCCCGGTTATAGGCCCTTTTTAAGCCTCGGGCCTCATCAACACTTGGAGGAAGAGTGGCATCAAATCGAGGCGGAATTGCACAAGATACTGGTTGTTCGTCTGCCTCAATCACGACCGGATGATCCACAAGGACTGGGCCAGACGGCTCATTCAGAAGGGCAAAAGCTCGTCTAATTACGTCCATCTGAAACTCAACATCATTCGGAATTCCTAGTGGTCGACCGAGTGGAAACTCACAATGCAATGCTCGCGGTGGAGCAACTTTTTGTGCAACTTCACGTACGGAAGACAACACAACAGTTGCAATTCCTGCAGCTTCAAAAATATGCGCAAGCACACTCACGGTGCGCGTACAAAGAGGTCAAACAGGAGTCAAGATGACAACATCAACGCCATCTTGACGAAGTTGTGCAGCTGCAGACGGGCCGGTATCCAAACGAATAGTTGAAACATCGTCTGGTTGGTTTCCTGCAAAAGAAACGTGTCGCGGTGCAACAGAACCAATGATTCCTTGTGCTGCTAATTCTTCTAGACGATCAATGGGATACACCACATTGAGATCCATCTTCACGCCCATCTGATCAAAGTTAGGACTCCAGTGTCCGAGAACAAGATCACGGCGATCACGATCAATCAATCGGTAACCGGTGTCACCTGCTGAGAAGGCTTCGTCACCAACTGCGTACAACGCTGCCGACGTAACAATGGCAACTCGTGCACTAGCCAGCGCAACGGGAGTCACCCACGCAGGATTCTCAAACTGTGGTGCCGGAAGAGAGGCCGAGTGCGCCCTCATCATTTGATCGCCGTTCATAAAACCCCTTTGTTCCAAGAAAGTCTAAGCCATACAGGCCATGTAGGAGTTACTGACTATTCTCTGTCTATGCCCCATATTGAAGCAAACGACGCAGCTATCGACGCGATGCGCGCACTTGACCCCACTGAATCCATCGTCATGCTGAACCTGTTGAAGTTTCGCGATATCGCTCTTGACGGCTTTGGTGTTGACGGTATGACCGGTGGTCAAGCATTCCGTCGTTACGGCGAATTGAATGACGAGGAAGGCGTGAAGTTTGGAAGCGATCCCATCTGGATCGGCATACCAAAGAACACCATCATCGGAGACGAAGACTGGGACTTAGCAATTCTCGTGCGCTACCCCACTCGTCAACATTTCATCGACAAGGTTGATAACGCGAAGTACCGCGAGATCGCACAAGTGCGTCATGCTGCATTGCTAGACAGTCGTTTGGTTGAACTGTCGCAACTTTTCCCCGCCGTCTAGACAGTGACCGTGAGTGCGTCGTACTCATACACCCAGTCAAGAATCGACATCCCCGGTGGGCTGATCGAGAAAATCAAGTCTCGGTCTTTTTGTTCTTGGCCATCAACCATATGGAACAGATCTCTATTCATCAACGATGACGTTTGCACCTGTGCTGTGCGGCCCTGACGAACATCTTCATATCTACGTAGTGCACTAACTGCATCACTCGTGCTTACATCTGACAAACAGCGTGCAAGAACTACTGCATCTTCAATTGCCTGACAGGAACCTTGTGCCATAAATGGAAGCATCGGATGACATGCATCGCCAAGCAAAGTGGTTGTGCCTAGTCCCCACTGTTCCAACGGTTCACGGTCATACAACGCCCACCGAAAGACTGGTTCTTCAACTCGACCAAGCAGCGAGAGGAAATCAGGAGACCAACCTTCGAAGCGTGAATATAGATCTTCCATGGTTCCTTGTTCAGTCCATGATTCGGATTCCCACGAATCTTCTGGTGAAATACACACGAGGTTGAGATGACTGCGATTTCGACCAATGAAGTAGCTCACAACATGCCGGTCGGGCCCCATGCGGTTCGTTACATCAATTGGTAAATCTTCCACAGCACCGCGTGGCACTAAGGCGCGATACGCAGCTGAGCCACTAAAACGAGGCTTATCAATGCCACCAACGCACGGACGAACAACTGAGTGAATGCCATCAGCGCCAATAACGACGTCGAAAGATTGTGATGAGCCATCTGAGAAGAGAACAACCGATGATGAATCGCCTGGTTCTACCGCGACAACATGAGTGGAGAATTTCATTGTCACATTTGTGCGAGCAGCAACTGCATCTCCGATGATTTCCACTAATTCGTTACGCGCTACGTTCGCGAGTGGCACTTGATGTTGAGACAAGAAGCTTTCATCAAGATCGGTAGCTCGAATAATGGAGTCATCTTCCCAGCGACGAAGGACCACTCGGTGTGGATTTACTGAGATTTCCAAATACGCAGCACCGAGTCCTAGTGAATGCAGAAGGCGCCCGGCATTAGGACTGATCTGTACACCAGCGCCAATTTCTCTAATGCCCGCAGAGCGTTCAAAGACCGTGATGTCATGTGAGTTCTGTGACAGTGCAAGAGCTGCGGTGAGTCCGCCTATTCCTCCGCCGATAATTGCAATTTTCATGACTATGAATCAGCGAGCAATACGGCACCATATTTATCAAGTGACTGATTCGAAGCCACGAGGTGCTGTGCTGAACCTTGTGCATCTCTAAAGCACCGTTGTAATGGGCTTGTATTAAACAAGGCACCAGCACCAGCAAAACTCATGAGACGCGAGATGGCAGATACTGCAGTCTCGGTGCAATACGCGGTCATGGCGGTGACAGCAGCTTCATGTCGTGCATTGAACTCTCCACCATTTTCCATTGCATCATCAACTTCTGCCAGCGTGGCAAGCGCATGGGCTTGCACAGCCTTTAGTTGTTGCGAACTGCGACCGAGTTCGTATTGAAACGCACCGCGATCTGCAAGTCGACCATCAAAACCACGTGATTTACCGCGTGCGTACACAACAAGTTCATCAATGAATCGTGTGCATGCACCAAAGGTGAAACCAAGGTTCTCACCGGCTACAAAGACCGTGTAGTTCAATCCGTAGATTGCACCGCCACGCTTCGGTGGCTCCATCGGGTCAACAGTTAACGCTGTTGGAACAAACACATCTTTCGCTGTGATTGAGACACTGCCAGTTCCCTTCAGTGCCATGACATTCCAATCACCGTGCACTGTGGCATCCGCTGTACGAATAACTGCAAGTGTGACCGACGGCGTCTCTGATGCTTCGATTGCAGTCAACATTGCCCAATCGGCGTGGCGAACTCCACTTGCATAGTTCCACGTGCCGTTCATCAATACACCGCCATCAACGCGGGTAAACATTCCTGTTGGCAATGCCACTGCTGCAAGAAACGGCGATGGATCTGAGCCAAACAACAATTCAACACCCTCATCACTGAGGCGTGACCCTGCAGCTGCTGCAGCACCTGCGTGGTTGAAACCAGTCCATGCTGCTGTTGCGTTTGAATAACTCAATGCTGTGAAATAGCGGCACTGATCAGCTAACAACAGCCGATCTCCACCGGCTTCAAGAGGTGCCTTAATCATGGGCACGCGAATCTGGCGCATGAGATCCACCAATGCTGGTGGGGCATCGCCCAGTTCTTCAGACTCTGCTGCGGTTGCATCAAATTGCGAATGCAACGCAGAGATCTCACTGACTAATTGTTCGATAGGACGGGCAACGTGACTGCCCATGCGTGATGTTGTCATTGTCATTAGAAAACTCCTTCGTAACTGCCACCGTCAAGTTGCAGGTTTTGACCACTGATATATCCGGCTTGTGCCGCACAGAGAAATGCAAACGCATCACCAAATTCATCGGGACGACCAAGCCGGCCTGCCTTGATTGATGCAATCTGTTGCGCTCGCGCTTCTTCATACGTGATGCCAAGCATCTTCATTGCAACGTGAGCCATTTGTTCTTGGCGTGCAGTATCAAATCGTTCTGGCAACAACTGGTTCACGGTGATGTTGAACTGTGCGAGATCTTTCGACAAGCCTTTCAAGACTCCTGTAAGACCCAAACGAGTTCCGTGCGACAAACTCATGAATGAATTAGGCGACTTCACCATTGCCGAACTAACTGCAACGATGCGGCCAAATCCACGCTCTCTCATGCCAGGCACAACATGTTGCACAAGACCCAACGGCCCAGTCAGGGCTTGCAGCACGGCAGCATTCCAATCTTCAATTTCAATATCGAGAAAGCTTTTGGGTGACGGCCCTTGACCGTTGAGCAAAAGAATGTCTGGCGTCGGGCACGCGGCCATCAGTTCATCTTGCACACCCGAAGTTGCAGAATCACCCACAACTCCAACTGCCGAAACGCCGTAACGCGATATCAGTTCTGCGACTGCAACATCGACATCTGCTTGCAAACGGCCATTGATAACAACGTTGACTCCTTCGCGCGCAATGCTTTCTGCACATGCACGTCCGAGTCCTCTACTTGAGCCGGCAAGGATGGCCCATTTCCCTTTTATTCCAAGGTCCATTGGTTACATCAATCCACTTGCTTCGCGAGCAGCTGCAATAGATGGAAGGTCAGACGGATTGAAGAATTCTTCAGGTGGATCTGTTGGTCCCCACACTGAGAAGCCAGACGGACCATCTTCGCCTTCCCAGTCGAGACGACGATGTACCTGATCCCACAGTTCTTCATCAACTATTTGGTCCATGTCAGAGAAGAACTCAAACATGTTTGCTGATGGGTCACGCAAATACCAGAACACATTGGCTCCGAGATTGTGTCGGCCAACACCGATGATGCTGGAGACGCGTTCGTCTTTCAGCACATTTGAACCAGCGAGACCCACTGCATCAATGTCGTCTACTTCTACTGCGTAGTGGTTGAGATATGAGGTAGGACCAGGCTGAATCATCAAGTTGTGATGGTCAGACTCAACACGCATGAACGTTGCGAAACCCTTCATGATTTGGTCTGAGATGCGATAGCCCAAAACATTGGCATAGAAATCAACTGCTTCAGCAAGAAACGGCGTTCCGAGAACGACGTGACCAACACGACGAATAACGGGCATTTCTGTGTGCAACACCGCATCAGCGCGGGTATTCACGCGAGTACGTTCACCAGGGCCGTTGAATGCGCGGGTCTGAGTTGGCGTCAAAGAATGTGGAGAACCAACATCAATAACAATTGAGTGACCAAAGATTGGATCAGTGCAGCGCACTGTGGTGCTGTCACCCGTAGATGCAAGTCCGGCTTCGGCTAACCGCTTTGTGATCGCAGCGATATCAGCTTCTGTGTCGCAGCTGAGATGCATGGAAGACAAGTGGCGATGTGTGCCTTCCTTTACTTGCATCTGCACCGGACGATCAGGGGTGCCAAGCACGCCATCTGATGTCGCGCTCATTCCGTGCTCCAACCAGAAGTCGAAGAGCTCCTGCGGATTTGTGACCGCAAGTTGAATATCTAATAGTCCGTTCAGTGCCATAGGGAAATAGTACGGCATCAAACTATTCGATGTCAAACTATATGCCTATAATGGGACCATGGAAATCGGAAAATACATAAATGAGACCGTGACGACCTGGCAAGAGCAAAGGCCAGACCTTGATTTTGAGCCCATGGGCTGCATGTTGCGCTTTCACGCCATGGCTGAAGCAGCGATATCCAAGATTGAGATCATCACGAAGTCGCACGGACTGACGGTTGGCGAGTTTGACGTTCTGGCTACTCTTCGTCGTCACGGAGCAACCAGCACATTGACTCCGTCATTCATTGCTGAAGTTGCGATGGTGTCCCCCTCTGGTCTGACACATCGACTCACGAAACTCGAAAAGTCTGGTCACATCACCCGGAGTGCAGACAATTCAGATCGTCGCAGTTCACTTGTTTCAATTACCAAGAGCGGGGCTGCAGTTGCTGACCAAATAATCGCGGAGATAGTCGAACACAGTGCGCGAATGTATGCCGCGATTCCCGCCGAAGATCTTGAACAGTTCAGCAAAGTTGTCTCTCTCGTCTCAACACAATTGGAATCAGAAATGGTCACATCATGACAACAACAGTTACTCTCACCGGCACAGGTATTCCGAACATTGCACCGGGTCGCGCCGGAGCCGGCGTATTCGTTAAATACAATGACATTGTTCTGCAATTCGATGCTGGCCGCGCCACGTGTAACCGATTGATTGAAGCTGGCCTAAAACTTGCAGATCTTGACGCAGTATTCATAACCCACATTCATAGCGATCATGTTTTCGGATTAGCTGAACTTGTTTTATCACGATGGATTGAAACTCAATTCGACGCAGTAGCTACCCCGCTGCCTATTTTTAGCCCGTCTGGTGGTGCCGCACGTTTCGTGAAACGAATGCTTGAGCCGTACGAAGAAGACACCCACATTCGTCGAGAGCACACTGGTTCGCGCGAAGTTATTCTCGATGCGCATGAGTTTCCCGCCTCATTCACCATTGCAGAAATCTGGGCGTCTGAAGACCGCGCAGTTATTGTGGAGACTGTCGCTGTGCACCATGAACCAGTGCCAGATGCAGTTGCATACAGGGTCACTACACCCGATGGTTTTGTAGTTATCTCTGGCGACACCCGAGTGTGTCAAGAAGTAGAAGATTTCAGTCGCAATGCAAATGTTCTTGTTCACGAAGCATTTCGCCGCGCCCCGCTGGAACCCTTCATGGAGAGTTTTCCGCGCATCAATTCAATTCTTGATTACCACTCCGACTCAATTTTGCTGGGTGGCCTGGCACAACGCGCGCAGGTACAGACCTTGCTACTCACCCACCTTGGACCACCACCAAATAATGAAGCTGACGAACAAGCATTTTCAGACGACATTAAGACAGGCGGCTACACAGGTCTTTGCTTGGTCGGCCGCGACCTGATGTCGGTCACGTTCTGATTCAAGAGTTCGCATACTCTTGAATGAATGCGGATTCGACACAGTCACCTTTTGGCGCTAGCCGCATTGTTTGCATCAGCTGGGAACTCTGCTGTTCACATTGCAATTCCGTGGCTTGTTCTTGAGATAACAGGGTCATCTGCAAATGCTGGAGTAGTTCTTGGAATCAGTGGATTCTCAGTCATCTTTTCAGCACCGCTTATTGGTGGGCTGATAGCAATTCTTGGAGCACGCCCAGTTTCTATCTGGGCTGACATCATCTCAGCTGGCTCAGTTGTGCTGTTCCCGATCGTTGGATCACTGTTCGGGCTGAACCTCGGATCACTACTTATCATCGCCATTGTGGGGGCAATATTCGACCCTGCGGGAGCTACTGCTCGCAAGTCATTAATACAGGCAGTAGCGGAGCGAGATGGCCTTTCATTAATCAAGTTCAATGGCACCTACGAAGCTGCTGCCACTATCGGAACAGTTCTTGGACCAACCGGTGCAGCGCTAGCAATCAGCATCGTAGGCATCAACACAACCTTTTACTTGATTGCAATTGTCTTCATACTTGTCTCTTGCTTGGCCTTCTTTATCCCCGTAGTCACGACCTACCCGAAGTCAGATGAGAGCTTCTCGTTTGGCAATGTCGTTAAGGAAACTCGGATTGGTATGAATGCCTTGTGGCGTGACAAGCCATTGATGTCACTTGTCGGTCTATACACATTGCTCACTGCTATTTATATGCCTGTTGAATCAATTGTCTTGTCGCGTTACTTCCGAGATCTCAATGAACCACAAACTTTCGGGTTCGTCTTATCGGCGATGTCAGTGGGAGTCGTGATTGGAGCACTTCAGTTTCATCGCGCAGTCAAAATCTTCTCCCCTGGCAACATGGTGATCATCTCAATGACACTTATTGGTGCTGTTGTTTGCGCCATGGCGTTCTTGCCGAATGCCATCATCTTTATTGGTCTCGGGCTAGCACTTGGACTTGCATTTGGCCCCGTGAGCCCAATGAGTAACTACCTCGTTCAGCAACGAATGCCGCAACATTTACATGGGCCAGTTTTCGGAACACAGTTCTCACTGATGTACCTCGCAACACCTGCAGGCACATTGGCCCTCGGCCTTATTGTTCAATCAGTATCGATTTCGCCGTTGCTCTTTGTAATCGGCGTTCTCTTTATTGGCGTCACATTACTGGTGGGCTTCACTGGCCCACTTCGACGTCTCAGTGTTGATGCATCATCTCAAGATGACGCCAGTTGAGCAATTCGAATTATTCGATGCGCAGGCCGGAGATTGCACGAGCAATCACTAGCTGCTGAATTTCTGAAGTGCCCTCAAAGATGGTGTGAATCTTTGCATCACGGTGCCAGC
>CAMDBY010000062.1 GCA_945889575.1 Bifidobacterium breve | reverse complement strand
CAAAAGATCATCGCCACCATGTGTTACTTCTGTGCCGCCGTACTTGCTGTAGAGAACAACATCGCCGACTTTTACGTCGAGTGCGAAATGCTTGCCTTCATCGTCGCTCCAGCGACCAGGACCAACTGCGAGCACTGTGCCCTGCTGTGGCTTTTCTTTTGCTGTGTCTGGAATGACGAGACCAGAGGCAGTGGTCTGCTCTGCTTCGCTTGGCTTGACAACGATGCGGTCATCGAGTGGCTTCAGGTTCATAATGTTACTCCGAGAAGTAGGACCGGTGACCCGGTCCGGGGATTAGCACTCGAGGAGTGCGACTGCTAATGATACGGACTAGCGGGCCGCCTTAGCAACGCCAGTCCCGTTTCGGTGTCCTATTTCGGGGCCGGAACTCCGAGCAATCGGGCGGTCTCGTCCAGCGGAAGGCCAATGATATTGGACATGGATCCGACTGAAGAGGCCACCAGGGCACTTCCATGTCCCTGAATGGCATAGGAACCCGCCTTGCCGACAGATTCACCCGTTCCGATATACCACTCGAGCATCTCTGGCCGAAGATCAAGAAAGGTGACCGAAGAACTGACGACCTCGACTGCTTCCCCCGAGGCACTCACGACTGCCACCCCTGTATGGACCTGATGGGTGGTTCCACTGAGTCGACGCAACATCTGGCGGGCATCGTTGTCATCGACCGGCTGACCAAATATGTGTCCATCAAGATCAACTGTGGTGTCTGCACCAATCACGATGGCAGAAGAATCGCTGACTATATATACGGCGCGAGCTTTCTCTAGTGCAAGGCGTTTCACATAGGAAACCGGGTCTTCGTTCGTATGAGGAGTTTCATCGATATCGGCTGGCAGCACAGTGAAGTCGGTGACTAATTGCTTCAACAGTTCGACGCGGCGTGGTGAACGTGATGCGAGCACAACGAAACTCTCAGATTCCATTCCAGAACTCTACGACGCCCGCACACATCATTGACATGAGCATCACTGAAGCGTCTAGATTTCAACTACGGACCGCAATCGGCCAGATTCTGAACGAGGAGGCAGCAGACACACTTATGGAACTTCTTCCTCCCGTCGGCTGGGCCGACGTCGCCACCAAAACAGACCTGCAACATCTACGTGATGAACTCAAGGGCGACATGCTCAATCTTCAGTTGACCATTGAAGTCGGTGTACGGGAGCTAATCCACGAGCAAACGAAATGGTTAATCACGACAATGATTGCTATGAACGCCGTGACGGTTGCTGTGGCAGTTGCACTGTCGAAACTTATTTAGCCGCCGCTTAGCGCCATCTCATGGCCATCATCTGGCACGGTGAGATCATCACGATTATCTAAGTAGCCCTCAGGCAACACAACTTTGATAGGGCCGTTTGTGTGACCGCGAGTAAAGCGTTCTCCACCAGGCAGAAGTGTCATTGCATGATCAAGTTCTGATGAGATTTCTTGCAACTGCTCAAATGTTGACACCGTGGCAAATGATCTACGGACTTCGGAGCCAACTGGATACCCAGTGAGATACCAACCGCAATGTTTACGGAAATTACGGATGCCATAATCAGGCCCCATTATTTCCATCAGGCCTTGTGCATGTTCCTGCATGACATTCAGAACAAAGCCAAGATTTGGTGATGCCTGTACTTCTCTGCCGCTAAACGCGTCAACAAGATCACGAAACAACCACGGCTTACCAAGGCATCCGCGCCCCACAACAACGCCGTCACACCCGGTCTGTTCCATCATGTCGATGGCATCATGTGCTTCCCAAATATCGCCATTACCAAAAACAGGAATACTGGTAACGGCTTGTTTGAGTTCAGCGATCTTTTCCCAATGAGAATGGCCTGCATAGTGCTGTTCGGCAGTGCGTGCATGCAATGCAATCATCGCTATGCCTTCGTCTTCTGCGGTTCTACCAGTATCAAGAAAAGTGGTGATGTTGTCATTGATGCCAATGCGGAATTTGCACGTAATAGGCACGCCATATGGTTCAGCAGCTTTCACTGCTGCGGCCATAATTGCGCGAGTCAGATTGCGCTTTACAGGAACTGCTGCGCCGCCACCTTTGCGAGTGACCTTTGTTGCCGGACAACCAAAGTTCATATCAATGTGGTCCGCAATATCTTGTTCGCACAATGCGCGCACTGCCTTGCCTACAAAGTCAGGGTCGCTTCCGTAAATTTGCAAACTACGGAAATCTTCGTCTGGGCCGAAGGCAACCATCTTCTTGGTTCGCTCATTGCCATGAACAAGCGCAACAGCCATCACCATCTCACTGACATAAACAAGATCAGGCCCAAAGGTACGGCATTGTGCGCGGAATGGAATATTGGTAACGCCCGCCATTGGCGCAAGCACTACAGGAATGGGAAACTCTCGACCACGAAGGACAAGTGGCAAACGTGTCATCGTGGCACCGCATCTAGTTTGAGGTTCGGATATGCACCACACGACAAGCTGGTAGGACCGTCAGATGCAAGTCTGTGCCACGCAGCAGCAGCAATCATTGCGGCGTTATCAGTGCACATGTCGCGACTTGGCAATGCCACCGTGAAACCTGCAGCAGCGCCACGTGCTGTCATTTCAGAGCGCAACAATGAGTTGGCGGAGACTCCCCCGCCCAACACGATTCCTTTTGCACCAACTTTTTGTGCACCACGAATGGTTTTTGCACACAGCACATCAACAACAGCAGCTTGGAAAGATGCAGCGATATCAACATTGGATACGTCAGGGTTCTTCTTTACATAGTTAATGACTGAAGTCTTCAACCCACTAAATGACACATCAAGACCGTCGTGCATCATGGCGCGTGGGAACTCAACAGTATGAGGGTTTCCGCTTGGCGCAATCTTGTCAATTGCTGGACCACCCGGATAACCCAGTTGCAAATACCGTGCGACTTTGTCGTACGCCTCACCTGCTGCATCATCAATAGTGCGACCCATGATCACGTAATCACCATGGCCACGCATTTCAATAATCATGGTGTGACCACCAGAAACCAGAAGTACGACTAATGGAAATCGCAAAGTGGGGTCATCAAGAAGTCCCGCATACAAGTGAGCTTCTAAATGGTTGACGCCAACAAATGGTTTGTCCCACACAAGCGCAAGAGACTTTGCTGCCGATACACCAACGAGCAATGCACCAATCAGGCCAGGGCCAGCAGTGGCAGCAACGACATCAATACGCGACGGCACGATGCCTGCTTCTGTGATTGCGGCGTTGACAACTGGAATCAGCGCTTCCAGATGCGCGCGGCTTGCAACCTCAGGGACCACGCCGCCGAATCGCGCATGGATTTCTATTTGACTAGAAACGATGGACGACAATATGTCGTTTCCACCCATCACTACTGATGCGGCTGTTTCATCACAACTTGTTTCAATTGCCAAAACAACGGTTGATTCGTTCACTACATGTGAGGTCATGGTCGTCTCGATTCAATCAGACGAATGCGTTCTAAGAATTCTGGCGTATCAACACCGTGTGCCCACATAATAATGGCATCGTCCTTATTCTCGTAATACTTCTTGCGAATCCCTGCAGGCACAAAACCAAAACGCCTGTACAACTGCTGCGCTGCAGTATTTGTATGACGCACTTCAAGAGTCATTGCCAAACATCCACGGTCGCGTGCAAGTATCACAAGATCAAGCATGATTTCTGTAGCAACGCCACGGCCTTGCCAATCAGGATCTACCGCGACGTTCGTAACGTGAGCGTCGTCGCCACTAAACATCAGCCCGCCATATCCGACAAGAACATCTCCGACATACGCGACCAGGTAATACCGAGCACCTTCACGCATGAGCGAAATCTCGGTGACAAAGGTGCGGTGAGTCCATGGGCGTGGGTACAGCCCTTCCTCAATCTCCATTACTCGACGAAGATGACGACGACGCATTGTTTCTGTAGTCAATGCATCAGTCATGCGTTCACGAAGAAAACTCATTGCGTTGCCTCACGCGTTAGCCAATTGATTTCAGCGTCTGGTGCGCGCAAATACATTGGCGTGATCTCGCCTGCCTTCACAGTGTCATCTGCTGCAATGCGGTGAGATGCGAGCACAACTACTTTTTGTGCCGTTGGAAAAGCATGTGGTTCGCCAGCCATCAATGCCCATGGCACGTCTTCAAACAATGCCGCGTGACGAATAAACCCAGTACCCACACACGTAATGTCTTCACCGCGGTCAGCAAGGTGAACCGCCATGTCTTCTGGTGATGACACCGCAGGTTCAGTTAAGCGAAGTGGCTCCACCCCTACTCCGCGCATGCGATACAACGACCAGTACACCTCGCCGCGACGCGCATCAAGTGATGATGCAACCACATTGTCTGACCACTCAGCATTCATAGCAAGCGCATCAAGACTGCACACAGGAACAACCGGCAGCTCTAGTGCCCACGCAAGTGAGGCTGCACTTGCAATGCCCACGCGCATTCCAGTGAATAACCCTGGCCCAACGTCAACAGCGATTGCTGAAAGATCAGCCATGGTGGCATCTGCTTGTTGCAAAACAAATTGAATCATGGGCGCCAATGACTCTGCGTGGCGACGGTCGCTTGCCAACATCGAATGCGCACGAATGCCGCGATAGTCACCTACTGCCACTCCGACATGGTCAACGGACGTTTCGATTCCCAGAATCATCGAAGTGCCCAACTACGTAGTGCATTTTTCAATAATTCCCAGCGAGTATCCCACGCATGGCCAGCAACTGCAACCGAAATAATGCGGGCATCTTCGTCATCGTCGTCAGCGACAAGGGTGACGCTTAGGCCATCGCCTAATACTTCAGATGCAACATCTCCCCATTCAACAAGGCCGACGGCACCCATATCGAGCAACTCACGAATGCCAAGATCGGCCACTTCGGCCAAACTTGTCAACCGATACAAATCAGCATGGTACATTGGAATCCGTCCTGAGGTGTACGAATGCATCAACGTAAATGTTGGCGACGACACGTGATCATCTCCGTGCACTCCGAGAGCCTTTGCGAAACCGGTTGCAAAAGCAGTTTTACCGGCACCCATTTCACCGACGAGCACGATGAGGTCGCGTGGACGAACAACTCCAGCTATTGCACCGGCAATGGCGTGGGTATCACCGAGATCAGAAGCACGAAGCTCGATCACGAGTAGCGCCTAAAGATTCGTGGGCTGATTCCACAGACGATCTCATAACCAATGGTGCCAAGTGCTTCTGCCCAGTCATCGGCTGTAACAGAATGATCGCCCTGCTTGCCAATAAGCACAACTTCGTCGCCCACCATGACAGAGGAATCAGATTCACAATCAATCATCAGTTGGTCCATAGTGATGGTGCCAGCAATTGTGCGGGGAACGCCGTTGAGCAACACCTGAATTTTTGTACGGCCGAGAGCGCGAGGAACGCCATCTGCATACCCAATGGGCACAGTGGCAATGAGAGAGCCTTTTGCCAACGGACGCACTAGTCCGTACGACACTGCCTCGCCTGCTTCAACCCATCGCACTGCTGATACGCGAGCTTTGAGTGACATTGCGGGGATGAGACCAGCACATAGGTCAGCAACACCTGCACCAGGGCGCAGACCATACATGGCTATTCCGAGACGAACCATGGTGAACCGACTCGGTTCGTTTGCAAGTGCTGCAGCACTGTTGGCAGCGTGAATAAGTGGCGGGTTGATACCACGAGACGACATGTCTTCAAGAACAGTGTTGAAGACACTGAGTTGCGCAGCGTTGGCTGGATGCGACGGATCATCGGCTACGGCGAAGTGAGTGTAGACACCTTCAATAGTCAACGAGTCGTATGAGCTAATAAAGGAAGCCAGAGATACTGCTTCCTCAGGTGCAACACCAACACGATGCATACCAGTATCGACCTTGATATGAACTTTCACTGTCTGATCAGCAGCTGCGGCTGAGGCTGCAAGCACCGCGGCACCGCGTGTTGTGGTGACTGTAGGAGTTAGTTGATAACCAACAATAAGATCAGCAAGTTCTGGAGGTTGTTCACTCAATAACAAAATTGGCGCAGTGATACCGGCGCGGCGCAATGCAACCGCTTCATCCACTATTGCCACACATAATCCGGTAGCCCCACCTGCAAGTGAGGCATTAGCTACTTGAACTGCGCCGTGACCATACCCATTAGCTTTAACAACTGCCCACACCTGCACAGGCGCAGTACGTTGCGCCACAATTGCAACATTGTGAGAGATAAGACCTGTGTGAACCTCAGCCCATGCCCATCGCGTTGAGAAATCAATTGACATGAGCCATCACATCACTTAATACATCAGAAATAAGGCCAACAACATCGCGTGCAATAGTGCCTTCATCTGCACACCGTGATCCTGCCACACCATGAACAAATGCAGCGGCTGCAGCGGCCTCTGGAGCTGCAAGTCCACGCGCAAGAAACGCACCGATAATTCCGGCAAGGACATCACCAGTTCCGGCAGTGGCGAGACGCTGGTCTCCCGATGCCACTAAATACACAGCACCTTCTGCGTCACTAACAATTGTGGTTGCCCCTTTGCGCACAACAGTGCACCCTATGCGCGCAGCCAAATCACGTGTGGCACCAATTCGATCTGCGGACATCGCGTCACCACCAAGTGACGCAAATTCGCCATCATGTGGTGTGAGAATCGTGTCTGCAGTACGAGATCGCAACGTTGAATAGTCACCATGAGGGTCAATAGACCCAGAAATACCGTCTCCGTCAATCACCACACCGATATCGCACCGCGCGAGAACTGCACGGATTTCAGCACCAACGTCATCTCCGCGGCCAAGACCTGGGCCAATAACCATTGCACCGAATCGAGCAATGTCTGCAGCAACAAAGGATGCCCAATCAGTTGTGGGGAGGACATGACCAACAATCTCTGTTGGTTGAGAGAAAGTTGAAGATCCGGCGCGCCATGACATGTGAACCATGCCAGACCCAGCACGCAATGCAGACATCCCGACTAGAGATGCTGCACCTTCCATGCCATCACTGCCGGAAATTACCCGAACCGCATGGTTCCATTTGTGCGCGTCGTGCTCGCGAGGCGGTACCCACGCAGCAACATCAGTTGCTTCAATCAGATATGTATCGACGTCATCAGTCGTCTCAATTCCGACATCAATGACATCAATGACTCCACACAATGCAGGTCCACTTCCGAAGAACATGCCGATTTTGGGTGCGGCAAAAGTTACAGTTCGATCTGCAGTCAAGACTCCGCTACTGACGGAACCATCGAACGCATTCAGGCCGCTCGGCACATCAACCGCAAGAACTGGAACATCAAATACAATTGGTGGAATCCATTCACCGTGAAAGCCGATGCCGTACGCAGCATCAACAACAATGTCTGCGATACGTGAGTCAATGAAACGATCACCCGCAGAACTTGCGTCGACTATTTCAACTGCAGCCCCCCATTGCTTCAACCAAAACGCGGCCACTCGCCCATCATCACCATTGTGACCAGGACCAGCAATCACGACGACGCGCTTGCCGTATGAGCCACCAAGCATGGTGCGCGCTGCATGGGCCACTGCAAAACCTGCACGGTTGATAAAGACCTGTTGATGATCTTTGCCCACTGCAGAAAGTGCAGTTGCATCAGCGAGCTTCATTTGCTCCGGCGTGAGGACAGCTATCACTCTCTCAGCGTACGCCCCGTTCAATTACACACCAACGCAATATCTAGAGCGCTGCGACAACCGCCATTGCTGTTGTGTCTGTATGGGTAATAGAGACATGCCATGTCGATACTCCATGAGCAATGGCAAGAGTCTCTGCCCGACCTGACACGAGTACATGAGGTGCCCCAGATGACATCTTTTCAATCGAGACATCATGGAAGTCAAAAGCACCGAGCCCAACTCCGAGTGCTTTCATCGTGGCCTCACGCACGGCAAATCGCGCTGCAAGTGACGCGGCATCATCGTTGCGACCCTCAAGGGAAGTCAATTCTGCAGAAGTAAAGAGGCGTTGACGCAAATGTGGACGACGCTCAAGAAGTTTGCGAAAACGGTCAACATCAACCGCATCAATGCCAATGCCCAACATTTTATTGTCCGTCCGTGCGCCACAAGTTGGCGCTCTCGGAAACCGGGTTGATAAGCAAGTCCGCAATAGAGACTTCGGCGAGTCTGTCTTCGCGGAATACCCCTTCAGTTTCAGACACCCAGTCGACCAAGCGGTCATAGCGACGGTCGTAGCCTTGCAGCACTTGACGTGCAGTACCAGCAGCAACTGTGTCATGGAATGCAACGTGCATCAACGAAATGCCCACAGTTGTAGAACCATGTACTTCTGGAACAAATATAACGGTGCGTCCATCTTTGCGACCGCGAGCAACAAGAACTTCTTGGTCAGCAGCAACACGGTGCTTTGTGCCGACAAGGGTTGCATTTGTTGTCACACGAGATGTGAGGTCTTTCGCTACCCCACCACGATCGATTATGGACACCGTTGCGTTGCGAGCATCACCTGCAATGGCATAGCGAGTGAAACCTTCAACTGATGCGACAGCGGCATCAAGAGACGCCAACACTTTGAGCGTTGCATACGACAGATTGTCTCGTGATGCACCAGCTTCAAGAACAGCACGAACAAGCGCACGGTCAAGGAGTCCTTCTTCACTGCGAGAAATACCGACAGTGACAGTCTTTGCTTGGTGCTTGATGGCGTCGATAGGACGCGTCAATTCATCAATGCTTCGTGTGAGTGCATCGATGAGATCATCAAGAAGAGCAGATGGCGAAGCAGTGCGGCCAGTTTGACGTTGAAACGCTTGTAATGGCTGCGACCCCGTAACAATGCGCAGCAGTGATACCAGGCGAACTGCAGTTGAGGCTTCAAGGTTGCCGTCGTATTGTCCCGTTGCAAGGACTTGTAGGAACTGCTGAGTGACGGGAACGATTTGTGCCTCTACTTGAGTAAGCGCAGTGTCGCCACTGCCGCCTCTACCGACAACAATTTCCACTACTTCACGCAACTGGCGTAACGGGCGGGCAAGCGCATCAATTGCCAAGGCTGCTTCGTAACCAAACAAGTGCCCCACCATTGAAGACAACACAAAGGCAAGTGCAGGATCTGCAACTGGCACGTACACCACTGCGGCTGCTGCCGAATCGAAACGAGTTTCACCCTGAGTAGCAATGACAATGGGAACAGCCTTGTGGGCCTTAAAGATTGCGACTTCTTTTGCTACGTC
>CAMDBY010000061.1 GCA_945889575.1 Bifidobacterium breve | reverse complement strand
TTTCCAATACAAGCCGGCCAGTGCGAAAGAATTCTTGACGGGCACGAGGAGACGACAAATTGTTAGTGCGCCAGACCCATGTCAACATGGCAGCCCCGGCAATTTCGAGAATTACGTCAAGCCCAATGCGGTCGAAACTTGGGATTGATGCCCCTCCAAAATTGAAGCCGGCAAACGGCCACCAGAAGACCTTTGTATTGTTGAAGGCCCCATCGAAGACCAAGTGCATGAACATTCCGATGGGGATTGCTAATGACATGCGTCGAGCAGCCGTACCCCTTCGTGCAAACGCCATAACGAGTGCTAACGCAAGGACGCTTCCGAGAACTGAATGAAACACCCATGCTCCCCCAGAGAAAATGTCGATCAAGTCTGGCAACAGTGCACCAAGAGCAAGCACTCTGTAATCAAACCGGTCGTCGCGAAAAACAAATAAGACCGAAATAAACGCAGTGCCGATAAACCAAAGAAGCATCAACACCACATTAGGTACTGGCGCCCCTAAGGGATGGTCTTAATGGATGCTGGAATGCCTTTTGCACAGTTATAGACGTAATAGCGAGCAGGATCAACACCAATCACAGGTGTCAACGGATTCGTATCAGTCGGCGCAATTGTTGTTCCGGGGTCAACAACCCTGACTACAGCGCCTCGGTACACGGTGGCAGGCGGCGCAACAGGAACACCGACAACGCCTGGCACCGTAGTCGTGGTGGTAGGTACCACTGGAAGCGTCGACGTAGTAACCGTAGGTACAACTGTGGTGATTGTGCCAGTCGATGCTTTCGGCAACTTTCCTGACACCAATTCTGCAATGCAATCAACGCCAGGTAGATAGAGCCGCAACGGATTGCGCTTCGGCGGTGGTGGTGAATCCCAATTCAGAACCGGCAAATCAGTATGCGCTGCATCCATGTATGCCTTCCAAATCTTCACAGGGTACGCATTACCCGTCACTCGTGAAACACCATCAGCTTTGAACTCAGGAATGTTGACCATCGGCGTGTACCCCTTCGGGTCACCCACCCACACGGCAGTCGTGAGTTGCTTCGTAAAGCCGACAAACCACGCGTTGGTGTTTTCATCTTGTGTACCCGTTTTGCCGCCTGCAGGACGGTTGCCTTCTAATGGGTCACGCCGCGCTGTTCCTTTGATAAGTGTTTGCTTTAAAATGTCAACTTGCGCATCTGCAATTTCTTTCGTGATCACTTGTGATGGCGCCAATGTGTGTTGGTACAACAACCCACTCGGACCTTCAATTTTTTCAATGAAGTACGGCTCATTATGAATTCCCCCATTGGCGATTGTTTGGGTGCCAGAGGCCATATCAAGTGCACTCAATTCATTGGCGCCGGTCGAAAAGCTTGCATACGGCTGAATGGTGTACAGATCTCGCGAAAGATAACTCGATGATGCGAGTCTGTATGTCATATTGACCACACGATTGAGTCCAACAATTTGAGCCAGGCGTGCATAGGCACAGTTAATTGACAGCCATGTTTGTTCTGCCAGGGGCGACACAGGATGACTGACACCCTTTGTAATCACAAAAGGTTCTTCCGGGAGACCTGGATTGGGAAACGTGCAGGGCAAGGTTCCATCAATTAGGTCACTTGCCTGAGCACCCGCTTCTAACGCTGCAGTCAGTACAAACAACTTGACACTTGAACCCGTTTGGCGTCGACGCAGTGCAAGGTTCACTTCGTTACGACCAGGCGAGAATCCGGGTCCACCCACAATTGCGCGCATCGCTCCAGTGGCTGTATCTAACGACATCATTGATGATTGAATTCCGGTCTTGTTGGCAGGCAGTTTCTCCTTTGCTGCTTTCTCAGCTTTTGCTTGTAACACTGGGTCAATGGTGGTGTGCACCGTAATTCCGCCACGGAACAACGCGTTGTACCGCTCGGGATATGTTGCACCAAGAATTGTTGACTTGTTCAACAAATAGTCACGCACCATCTCAGTGAAATATGTACGACTTGTCGGTCTCTCTGGAGCACTAGTGACAGATTCTGGTGGCTGCCACGTTTCCAATGTTGTATCGCGTTGCTCTGTCGTCATCAGACCGACATCAATAAAGCGCTGAAGTACTTGCTCAAATCGACGCCGCGACTGTTCTGGCCGACGAATGGGGTCAAATGTGGATGGCGCACGAACAAGACCAGCCAAGAACCCTGCTTCAGTCAAAGAGAGCTCAGAGACCTTCTTTTGAAAGTACACATCAGCTGCAGCTTGAATGCCGTAGGCATTGTTTCCGAAGAACACTGTGTTGAGATAGCGCTCCACAATTTGTGCCTTCGACACTTTTTTTTCCATCATTACTGCATATCGGGCTTGCAGAATCTTGTATCTGCCGTCTCGCGGCAAACCTGCAAGGAACTCATTTTTCACAACCTGTTGCGTAATGGTGGACGCGCCCTGTCTGCCACTTGAAAATTGAAAATTTGCCAGGGTGGCACGCACGAGCGCACGAAGGTTCACGCCCTTGTGTTGATAAAAACCAGAATCTTCTACCGCCAACACTGCTGCAACAACAATGTCTGGAACCGAAGCGATATCCAGTGGCTGACTGTTCTCCAATTCAAAGACACCAATTTGCTTATCAGCAACACCCATGATGCGTGTTCGAGTTGATAGCCCACTGAAGATTGGAAGTACCACTGGCGTCTCTTGGTGTGCATTGAGTACCCGCCATACCTGTGGTGCTGCACCGATGACTATGCCCGTCAACAACATCGAAGATGCCACGAGAGCAACGCCAAAGCGCACGGACCAATTCAGAGGGGACTTCACAACACAAAACACCGTACTTGTCTGGGGTTGATGCATCGTGTCACCCATTTCGGTAGCGTTGCTTTATGTCACAATTCCCCCATCGCGGTTTCAGATTCGGTGTTCAAGTCTCCAAAGAGACAACAGCAAAAGGATGGTCTGAACTGGCCCGCCGCACAGAGGCTGCGGGTTATGAAGTCCTCACCATGCCTGATCACTTCACAGACCAGTTGGCGCCCGTGCCTGCATTAATGGCAGCTGCAAACGCCACAACCACTTTGCGTGTCGGTGCATTGGTATTCGACAACGATTACAAACATCCCGTTGTCCTTGCAAAAGAACTCGCAGCTATTGATCTACTCTCCGATGGACGTCTCGACATTGGACTTGGTGCTGGCTGGATGATCAGCGATTACGAAGAAGCAGGAATGCCGTACGACTCCCCCAAAGTTCGCATTGATCGATTCATTGAAGGCGTTGCCGTCATACGCGGCGCAATGGCAGAGGGTTCCTTTTCATTTTCAGGCGACCACTACACCATCACCAATTACAACGGTCAGCCAAAACCGATACAGGCTCGCCCGCCACTTCTCATTGGAGGCGGAGGTAAGCGTGTTTTGACTTATGCGGCCCGTGAAGCAGACATCATTGGCATCAACGGCACATTGACCGCTGGCGTTGTTGGATCGGAAGCACTTTCAACCATGACCGCAGAATCAGTAGACGAAAAAGTCGCAATTGTTGCTGCCGCTGGTGCTCATCGAATCAACGACATTGAAATGAACATTCGTACGTTCTTTGTGAAAGTAACAAACGACCGAGCGAAAACCGTCGACAGCATCTCATCGATGTTTGGTGTTGCAGCAGACTTGATCAATAACTCGCCATTTGCTCTTATCGGTTCAGTTGAGGAATGCATCGAGCAATTGCTCGAACGTCGCGAACGGTGGGGCTTTAACTACACCATCGTTGGTGCAGAGAACATTGACGAGTGCGCACCAATCGTTGCTGCACTTCGCGGCAAATAACTCAGAACAAACCGACAATGCGCCCATCTGGACCAATGTCAATATGCAAAGCAGCAGGGTCAGCCCCCAAGCCAGGCATAGTGCGCATATTGCCCACTATTGGGTAAATGAATCCGGCACCTACTGACGCGCGTACTTCACGCACCACCAAAGTGTGCCCAGTGGGCGCGCCTTTTAATTTGGGGTCACCACTAATGCTGAGATGAGTTTTAGCTATGCACACCGGCAAGTTACTGAAACCATTGGCGTCATAACGCGATAACTGTTCATTAGCCAGATCTGAATACTCAACAGCAGCGGCACCATAAATCTTGGTGGCAACTGCAGAAATCTTGTCTTTCAATGAGGCAGATTCTTCATATAGAAAATGGAAGTTGTTCGGTTCATCACACGCAGCCACAACCGCATTAGCCAAATCAACTGCGCCAGCGCCACCATCAGAAAAGTGAGTGCATACCGCAACCCGCGCACCCATAGATTCTGCAATCTCGCGAATAACATCATGTTCGCTTGCAAAGTCCGTGGGAAACGCATTGATAGCCACAACTGGCGACACCCCGTGCGCAAGAACATTCTCAATCTGTTTCGCCAAGTTGGCTGCACCGGCCCGAACATCAGCAGGATTCTCTTGCAACATTTCCGGTGGTAACGGCTTACCGGCAACAACTTTGTACAACCCGGAATGTGCCTTCAACGCGCGAACAGTTGCCACCAACACCGCAGCATCAGGCTTCATACCTGAGACGCGACATTTGATATTGAAGAACCTCTCGGCACCCATGTCAGCCCCGAAGCCGGCCTCAGTAATGAGATAGTCACACATGTGAATGCCTATCTTGTCTGCAATAACTGATGAGTTTCCTGTGGCAATATTTCCAAATGGGCCCGTATGAATCAGCGCCGGAGTGTTCTCGAGGGTTTGCATCAGGTTCGGTTTGATGGCATCAAGCAAGATGACGGCCATCGCACCAGCACAACCAATCTGTTCTGCGGTAACGGCTACATCATTTTCTGTATAGCCAACAACAATGCGTCCAAGTCGAGCACGCAGATCTTCCACAGATGTCGCCAACGCCAGCAATGCCATCACTTCAGATGCGGCAGTGATATCAAAACCCGACGTACGTTCAATTCCATCTTCTTGTGAACCCTGACCGATTGTCACGTTACGTAGTGCACGATCATTCACATCAAGAACGCGTTTCCATGTGATTTTGTCAAGAGAAAGCCCCAATGCATTGCCCTGATGGAGATGATTATCAACCATGGCCGCAAGTAAATTGTGTGCAGCAGTGACTGCGTGGAAATCACCTGTGAGATGCAAGTTCAAAATTTCCATCGGAATCACTTGGCTATAGCCACCGCCTGCTGCTCCACCCTTAATTCCAAAGGTCGGCCCCATTGATGGTTGACGTAGTGCGAGCAGCCCAACTTTGCCGATGTGTTTCATTGCCTGAGCAAGTCCCACCGATGTAGTTGTCTTACCTTCGCCTAACGGAGTCGGTGTTATGGCAGTTACAACTACATACTTTCCGACAGGACGAGACGACACGTTCTGCAAGACAGATAAATCAATCTTGGCCACATGACGCCCGTACGGCTCGAGAAACTCTTCTCCGATTCCTAGCTGTCCCGCAATGGCAGCGAGTGGCGCGATAGACGCAGCCTGGGCGATCTCAAGGTCGGAAGGAAATGACACGTATGAAGTCTCACCTAATCGCCACACTCACGCCAAGACGAAGAGGCTTTCCGCACTCGACGCCCCCGTGTCGTAACCTTGCACCACTAACGAAAGGCAGGCATGGGACTAATTCGAACATTACGCTCGGTGGCAACTTTCTCGGTCCCCACACTGTTGCGACAGAAGCGTCGCTTTGAACGCGCAGCCAACATTGCAGACCTGCGCCTAATTGCAAAAAGTCGACTACCGCAGGGCATCTTTGACTACATCGACGGTGCAGCTGAAGACGAAATCTCTATGCGTCGTAATTCCGCAGCATTCCAGCAGTATGAGTTCGTTCCCCGTGTTCTGCGCAATGTTGCCGACATTGATACCAGCACATCATTTCTTGGTCGAACTCTCGAGACACCGCTTCTCTTTTCTCCCACCGGATTCACACGTATCGCGCATTCACAGGGCGAACTTTCCGTTGCTCGTGTTGCCGCACGACACGGTCTTCCCTATTGCTTATCCACCTTGTCGACTCGATCAATTGAAGAAGTTGCAGCTGCCAGCAATGGACCTAAATGGTTTCAGGTCTACGTATGGCGTGACCGTGCGCTAGTAAAAGACATGTTGGCGCGCGCGCAGGCAAGCGGGTACGAAGCAATCATGCTTACAGTCGACACTGCAGTACTCGGCCGACGCGAACGTGACGTGCGTCGTGGGTTCACACTTCCTCCCAAACTTGGTCTTGGCACCATCGTCGACGGCATTATTCATCCGGCGTGGACATGGGACTTCATCCGCAACGAACCAATTACCTTTTCGAATATTGCAGTGTCACGTGGAGACTCAGGAACTGCAGTTACTTTGTCTGATTTCATTTCTGAACAGTTTGAACCTGCGTTGTCGTGGGATGACTTGGAATGGTTTCGCGCCAACTGGGACGGACCCATCATTCTCAAAGGCGTGCAATCAGTCGCAGATGCAGTTCTCGCTCAAAAACACGGCATCGACGCCGTTGCATTGTCTAACCACGGCGGCCGACAACTTGATTCAGCACCAGCACCACTTGACTTGCTTGCACCCGTTGCTCAAGCGACTGGTGGCACCTTGCCACTGATTTGCGATGGTGGCATTCGTCGCGGTAGCGACATTGTGAAAGCGATTGCTCTTGGAGCCTCCACATGCACACTCGGTCGTAGTTACCTGTACGGACTTGGCGCTGCTGGCGAGCCAGGAGTCGAGCGCGCACTTTCCATGCTCACTGACGACATGACGCGCACTATGTCGTTATGCGGCGTTCGCAGTATCTCTGAAATAACACCAGAACTTTTATCACTCGTTCCGGTCGGACGCATCTAATGAATAAGTACTCATACACCACGGGCGAAGAACGCCCCGTTGAGGTTCTTGTGTTCCGTATGGACCCAACTGTTGTTGATGAATTCATCCGTGTAGACCACGAAGTATGGACCCTTGGCGAAGCACACATGGAAGGCCTCACGGATATTCCATTCCTGTCAAAGGAAGTCTGGCTCGACCGCAGTAAACCAGGCGAAGTCACCATTGTGTTTGTGTGGGACACGCAAGAAGCGTGGGACATCGTGGGAATCACTGAATTTCAGAAGAAACTTCAAGCCGAATTTGATTCTCGTTTCCCACATCCTGTCGAACTGATTGCAGCCCCGCATGAAGATTCGCATTTTGGCATTCATCGCGTCACCCGATTTGAAAGAATAGAAAAATGAGTGAACTTCTCGACGTCTCGTCTGCACGCACCATTGGAGAACTAGGAGACGTTGGCCCTTTATCAATTGGTTGCTGGCGCCTCACAGGGTCCGATGCTGAAAATACCGCTGTCATTTCTGCGGCTGTTGATGCGGGTATGACACTGATTGAAAACGCAGATGTGTACGGCCTTGACTGGGGTGGCACTCACTTTGGTGCATGCGAGGAAGCCCTCGGAAGAATTTTCTCAGCTATTCCTGGTCTGCGCGACAGAATCATTCTCGCAACCAAGGGTGGAATCATCCCGGGTGTTCCGTACAACTCTTCAGCCGAATACATCACCAGCGCATGCGAAGCGTCTTTGTCGCGCATGGGTGTTGACCATGTCGACCTGTATCAAATACATCGCCCTGACAACTTCACCCACCCCGAGGAAATTGCTCAAGCATTCAGCTCTTTGCGTTCACGAGGTCTTGTTCGCGAATTCGGAGTATCGAACTACACAGTCACTCAGACACTTGCGCTTAACGCATTCGTTGACAACGGCCTTGCAACAACACAGCCACAGCTGTCCGCAACCCATCTTGACCCACTGCGCGATGGCACTCTCGACTTATGCATGGAATCGGGAATCACTCCCCTTGCATGGAGCGCGCTTGCTGGCGGTGCACTTGCTACCGGCAAGGGCGTTGCGCCGGCTCTACTTGCAGTGCTTGACGAACTCGCTGCTCGAGAAAACGTGACACGTTCAGCAATTGCCATTGCTTTTGTTCTTGCTCACCCATCGAGCCCTATTGCAATCATTGGAACACAGACTCCGTCTCGTATCTCTGAATTGGCCTTAGCAACATCTGTGTCACTTACCCGCACTGATGTCTACGCAATCATCCAAGCCAGTGATGGAACACCCTTGCCATGAGTGAAATCAGTTGGTTCAGCGCGTTATGCGATGACGACTATGAACAATTAGGAATTGTCGACTCCAATCTGCAAAGCAGCTGGAACCATTGCTCTGACATTGTTCGCACAGTGCATGGCGTTGGGTTTGACAACGTTCTGCTTCCCTCCGGATACGACCTCGGAATAGACACACTCGCATTTGCTTCCGCTGTGGCACCAAGCATCACAAACATGAAACTGCTGACAGCTATTCGATGCGGCGAAGTATGGGTTCCACAGTTGGCGCGTCAACTCGCAACGCTCAATCAAATTCTTAAGGGCAGGCTTTCCATTAACATTATTTCTTCAGAGATGCCAGGCGAATCTCTTGATGGCCCCCACCGTTATTCACGCACTATAGAAACAATGACATCGCTTCGCACACTGCTCAACGGACAACGCCTTGATATTGACGGTGAATTCATTCAGTTACATATTGATGCACCACGCATCTGTCGTGAATCTCCACAAGCACCACAATTTTATTTCGGTGGTTTAAGTGACGAGGCTCGTGATGTCGCAGCCGCCGCTGCAGATGTGTACCTCATGTGGCCAGACACAGAAGATGCGATCGCCGCAACTATCGACGATCTTCGCTCTCGCGCCGCCACGCACAACAGAACACTGAAGTTTGGATATCGAGTGCATGTGATTGTTCGCGAGACCGAAGACGAAGCACGGAATGCTGCAGCGCATCTGATTTCTGCTGTCGATGCCGCTACTGGCGATGCAATTCGTTCCCGTTCGCTAGATAGCGCAAGCGTTGGTGTTCGTCGCCAAGCCGAACTGCGAGAAGCCGCTGGTTCTGACGGCTTTGTTGAGCCCAACCTCTGGACCGGTATCGGGAAAGCCCGAAGCGGATGCGGCGCGGCCATCGTGGGCACGCCTCAACAAGTCATCGACAAGATCCACCGATACGAAGACATGGGCATCGAAGCCTTTATTTTCTCGGGCTATCCGCATAAGGACGAAGCCCAACGTTTTGCAGAACTTGTTCTGCCGCACCTCAATCACGGACCCCTGTAAAAAACCGTCTACAGTCGCACCATGAGCGACATCACATCACTTCCAGCCGAATTCCTGTTTCACATCAGTGCAACGCTGAACCCACCCATCGTGGTTCCTAATGGTCCGAACGGCACACGTGTCATTGTTCGTGTTACCGGCGGAACTGTGAAA
>CAMDBY010000060.1 GCA_945889575.1 Bifidobacterium breve | reverse complement strand
ATGAGAGCTTCAGTCAGCTTGCGCGCGCCATGCTTGGTGCGTGTGAAGACAAGTGAACGACCAGGTGCTGCACACAAATCTTGCAACACATCAAAGCGATTCGCTTGCGACACGTTGAAGAAGTAATGAGTCATTGTCGCTTCATCTTCAGAGTTTGATTCAACTTCGTGAGTAACTGGGTTGTTCAAGAACTTGCGAACAAGCTTGTCGATTCCGCGGTCAAGAGTTGCAGAGAACAACATGCGCTGTCCGTCACGAGGAGTCTTAGACAAGATCTGTGTGACGTGCTCGAGGAACCCGAGTTCTGCCATGTGGTCTGCTTCGTCAAGAACAGTGATCTCAATTGCGTCGAGGTCGACGTGACCTGATTCCATGAGGTCAATGAATCGACCTGGGCATGCAACAACGATGTCAACACCATTGCGCAATGCTTCAATCTGCTTTGGATACCCAACGCCGCCGTAGACGGTTGTTGTGCGCATGCCAAGACGGCGTGCAAGTGGTGCCAATACGTCACACACTTGGTTTGCCAACTCGCGAGTTGGAACCAAGATCAGTGCACGTGGTGCATAGTTCTCGCGTGGCTTGTTGCTCTCGAGCAAACGAGCCAACAACGGCAATGTAAATGCAAGCGTCTTGCCTGATCCCGTGCGGCCGCGGCCGAGGGTGTCGCGACCAGCCAACGCGTCTGCGATGGTTGCTTGCTGGATAGGGAATGGTTCAATGAGACCTTGTGAGGTCAGTTCATCAACCAGGGGCGTGGGCAGACCAAGGTCAGCAAAAGTAGGACGGGTGTCCATGGGGGTATCTCCCTTGTAAGGGCCATAGATACCGGTTTGTACCCATGGATGCACTCGAAGCGCTTGAGCAGACTAGCGGTACCCCTGTGGAAAACCTAGGGAAAACTCAAATTATTTTGTCAGTGTGACTTTGATCGCAGTATCAGCTGCATGGGAGGCCTTGCCTGACATGCGCCTCAGCCACGATTGGGCGATGATGGCGAGGTACATGACTCGGTACTTTTTGCGTACCAAATCAGCGACTCGTTGTGAATCGGGACCATCGAGAACGACTGCTGTTCCTTGATGGATTGTGGCGTCTGGAGAGACAAGGCCTTTGAACGTTGAGACAGCCAACGTGGCTCGCGGGTCACGACGAACGCGTTTTACTTTGAACGCATCATGGTCAGTGGTGAAGGCGTAGCCGTCGTCAAATGGCACAACCCACACGGGAAGAGAGACGGGGTCGCCATTCTTTTTGTATGTCGTAAACGAAACATATTTGGCGGCATCAAGGTCTGCAGGCATATGAATCCTCTTCAGAAAAGTATTGATCACTAATGGTCGGGGAGGGGAGACTTGAACTCCCGGCCTCCTGGTCCCAAACCAGGCGCGCTACCAACTGCGCCACACCCCGCGGTGTTTCCGATAATGCTATCGGGAGGTTTTAGCTGGCGCTCTTAGCGATACGAGCAAGACGCTTCGCAGTGCGACCAATGGGCGCAAGGTGGCGATGATCGAGGTCGCCGATTTCGATGCCATTGGAAAAAAGCACGCGGTAGCGCAACCAATTGAATCCATTCGACAAGATGACTTTGCCCTCTGTCCCGGCAACAACTCCATCAAGATCAACCGTGGTGACGACCTTGTCGCCATTGCGCAAGTTGATTTGGCCCTTATGAGGGTTAGCGAGAGCGTGGGGCTTCCAAAGAGTCATGGCTCCATTATTGCCCGAAACGGCACCAGAAAAGCGAACCCGTGAATCAGTCGGCAAAAGAACAGTCAGTCAGGCGCGCCGATACACTTTTCAATCTGTGAAAAGCACTCTCGAAGCCCTAGAGGGCAACAAAGTCAAGCTGTCCATCGAAGTTGACGAGTCGGAATTCGACCGCAACTTAGATGCTGCATTCCGAAAGATCGCTCATGAAGTGCGTCTCCCTGGCTTTCGGCCAGGCAAAGCTCCCCGTCGCGTGCTTGAGGCACGTATCGGTATTGATGCTGCGCGAGGTCAAGCACTTCAAGATGCGATTCCTGAATATCTCAGCAAAGCAGTGCGTGAGCATGATGTCGACATCATCTCAACACCTGATGTCACGTTGACAAACAACAACGATCCTGTTGATGCAGAAAATCCTGTTCCAGCAGAGTTCGTGTACCCAGTGATGTTTGAAGCAATTTGTGAGATCCGTCCTGAAGTCAGCGTTCCTGGTTACGGCGGACTGCGCATTGAATTGTCAAGCCCCGATCTTTCTGATGAAGAACTTGAAGAAGCAGTTGCCACAGAGCGTCGTCGTTTCGGTTCATTGGTTGATGTAGATCGTGCTGCAGAAACAGGCGACAACGTAGTGATCGACCTTGAAGGACTTCGCGACGGAGAGCCCGTTGCCGGACTTAATGTTGATGAATGGACCTATGAAATCGGGCGCGCCTGGGTTGCTCCCGGATTCGATGAACAGCTCACAGGTGCAAAGAAGGGCGATGTTCTTCGCTTCAACGCCATTCCTAATGGCACTGAAGAAGCAGCGGACTTTGTTGTCACCGTAAATCGAGTTCAAACATTGGAACTTCCAGAACTCACTGATGAATGGGTGGAAGCAAACATTGCAGACTCAGACACAGTTGTTGAATGGCGTCAATCATTGCGCGACCGTTACACCGAAATGCGTGTTAACCAAATGCGTCGCACAGTTGTTGACCGCCTTACAGACGAACTAGCAAAACTTGTTGAAATTGAAGCACCAGAATCAATGGTCGGTGCAGATATGCAAGCGCGTGTTCAAAACACCATTCAGCAATTCCAGCAACAGGGCATTGCTCTTGACCAGTGGCTGTCTGCAACAGGTCAAGACACAGAGTCATTTATTGCTGGCATGAAAGAGCAGTCAGAAAAGGCCGTCAAGGTTGATCTTGCATTGCGTGCTGTTGCTGCAGCTCAAGCCATCACCGTCAGCGACGACGATCTTGAGGCGGAATTTGAAGCAATTGGCGTTCGCGTCAATGAAAAAACCGCCAAAGTCCGCAAGGCATATGAGCAGAATGACGCCATTGCTGACCTCGTTGCCCAGATGCGTAAATCTCAAGCACTTGAGTGGTTGCTGCACAACTCGACCTTTGTAGACCAGAATGGAACTGTTCTTCCCACCGACACGGTGCTCGGAGATCACGACCACGACCATGACCACGACGATGAAGACGAAGCAGAGGATGCAGAATGAACTTCCAGAATTACTACGTACCAAACGTTACTGAGCAGACCAGCAGGGGTGAACGAACTTCTGACCTGTTCTCACGGTTGTTGAAAGAGAACATCATCTTTCTGGGTATGCCTATCGATGACACCGTGGCAAACCTCATCTGTGCACAGCTGATTCACTTGGAGAGCGAAAACCCAGATCGCGATATCAACATCTACATCAACAGCCCTGGCGGCGACATCACGTCATTGTTTGCTATTTACGACACGATGCAGTTCATCAAGAACGACATTGCCACCATTTGCCTCGGTCAGGCTGCCTCGGCGGCCGCCGTTCTTTTGGCCGCCGGCACCAAGGGAAAGCGTCTTGCTTTGCCTCATAGCCGTGTCCTTCTCCATCAGCCATATGGCCAGGTCGGCTACGGCCAGGTGACCGATTTGGAGATCGCAGCAAAGGAAATCCTTCGTATGCGTGACCTTCTGGAAGAGATTCTTGCCAAGCACACTGGCCAGAGCATGGAAAGAATTCATGCAGATACAGACCGTGACTTCGTAATTGAAGCCAATGAGGCCGTCGAGTATGGCATTATCGACAGTGTGATTTCATCACGCGAATTAACGGACCGTTCCGGTCCAATTCGTTAACACATAGTTCGAGGAGGGCCTTCGTGGCCAAGTTTGGTGACACAGGAGAACTCTTGAAGTGCTCCTTTTGCGGCAAGTCCCAAAAGCAAGTCAAGAAACTCATCGCAGGACCTGGTGTCTATGTCTGTGATGAATGCATCGAACTGTGCAATGAGATCATCGAAGAAGAAGTAGGCGAGCGCTCAGATGTGCGTCTTGATGTACTTCCGACTCCTATTGAGACTCGTACATTTCTTGATGAATACGTAGTTGGGCAAGAGCGCGCTAAGAAAGTTCTTTCCGTCGCCGTATTCCATCACTATCGACGCTTGCAATACATGCAGCAGAACACCGGCATTCGTCGCGACGAAGTGGAATTGCAAAAGAGCAATATTCTCCTTCTTGGTCCAACTGGTTGCGGTAAAACACACCTGGCCCAAACTCTTGCTCGCATGTTGAATGTGCCATTCGCTGTTGCTGATGCAACGGCGCTCACTGAAGCCGGATATGTCGGTGAAGACGTTGAAAACATCTTGCTCAAACTTCTTCAAGCAGCAGATTTTGATGTGAAGCGTGCAGAACAAGGCATTGTGTACATCGACGAGATTGACAAGGTTGCTCGCAAGGCTGAGAACCCCAGCATTACGCGTGATGTCTCTGGTGAGGGTGTGCAACAAGCTCTTCTGAAAATCCTTGAAGGCACAGTTGCATCTGTACCGCCACAAGGTGGCCGTAAGCACCCGCATCAAGAATTCATTCAGATCGATACAACTAACGTGCTGTTCATCTGTGGTGGAGCGTTTTCCGGTCTCGAGCAGATTATTGAACAACGCATCGGTCACAAGGGCATGGGCTTTCACGCAACAGTGACATCGAAAGCCGACAAAGACCCTGGCGAGTTGTTCGAGCAAGTTCTTCCTGAGGACTTGTTGAAGTTTGGAATGATTCCAGAGTTCATTGGTCGTTTGCCCATGGTGGGTGCAGTGCATGCGCTCGACAAGCCAGCCCTTATGCAAATTCTTACAGAGCCGAAAAATGCGCTCGTGAAGCAGTATGCGAAGTTATTTGAGTTCGATGACATTGAATTAGACATCGAGCCAGAAGCGTTAGAAGCGATAGCAGAACTTGCAATGACTCGTGGAACTGGTGCACGCGGATTGCGTTCCATCCTTGAAGAGACATTGCTTGATGCAATGTATGAATTGCCTGGTCGTACAGACATTGCTCGCGTTGTCGTTAATGCTGATTGTGTCAGGAACAAAGCAATGCCTGAACTTGTGACAAGGACTGCTGCACGAGCACCTCGTCAGCGCCGCGCAGCTTCCTAGGACCGCATGAATTATCAAGAAGCGCTTGTGTATCTCGACGAGCACGCCTCGTATGAAAAGACGGGTCGCATTGATGCTCCGTCAACTGCAACTATTGAAGAACTTCTTGTAGTGCTGGGCGATCCACAAAACGATTTTCGCGTTATTCATGTCACCGGCACAAATGGCAAAGGTTCAACATCGCAGATCATTACCCGGCTGTTAATGGCTCACGGTCTCAAGGTGGGCACGTATTCAAGTCCCCATCTCGAAAATGTTCGAGAGCGTATCCAAGTGGACGGTGAACCAATATCAGAGATTGATTTCGCTGATTCAGTAGCAGCAGTTGCGAATGCAGAAGGCATTGGCACAGTTCGTCCATCATATTTTGAAATTATGACTGCAGCTGCGTTTCGTTGGTTCTCTGATGATGCAATCGAAGTTGCAGTGATTGAAGTGGGAATGTTGGGTCGTTGGGATGCGACAAACGTGGTTAACCCAGATGTCGCAGTCATTACAAATATTGCACTAGATCACACTGAATTTGCAGGCCCAACGTTGGGACATATCGCCACAGAGAAAGCCGGCATTATTAAGTCAGGTTGTGTGGCGGTCATTGGCGAAGTTAATGAAGACCTTCGCTCAATATTTGCAGCTGAACCATGTGAAGAAATGTTGGTGAGAGGTGAGCAGTTCGATGTTGTCGATAATCATCTTGCGTTAGGTGGTCGTTCCGTACACATCAGTACACATCGTGCTGAATATCTTGATCTGTTTGTGCCACTTCACGGTTGGCATCAAGGCGACAACACAGCGGTGGCGATTGCTGCTGTTGAAGCATTCTTTGGTTCTGCATTAGATGCAGAGACGGTGCAAGAAGGTTTAGCCGGAGTATTAATGCCTGGCCGCTTTGAAGTTGTTGGTCATCAACCTCTCGTCATTCTTGATGGTGCACATAACCCGGCAGGTGCCGATGTGTGCTCCAGTGTATTTTTTGAAGACTTTGATCCGCACGGCCGCCGCATTCTTGTTGTTGGCGCATTAGGCGGAAGAGATATCAGCGACACCTTGTCTGCCCTGAAGGTTGACGAGTACGAATTAGTCATCTGTTGTACGGCACCTTCACCCCGTGCCCGCCCTGGTCGCGAAATTGCCGATGTGGCACGTGGTATGGGATGTTCAGAGGTCGTGGTGGCTGACACAGTGGAAAAGGCCTGTGACATCGCTTTGGCGGATGCAACGAGCGACGACGCCATATTGGTGGCTGGCTCTCTGTATGTCGTTGGGGCTGCCAGAACCCATCTCCGTCGCGTTTTGCCCTGACAGGGCTTGGATTCGGGGGCAATCGAACGCTCCTGGCGTAGCCTGTAGGGCATGTCAGATCGCACACTTGTTTTGTTGAAGCCCGACGCCGTTGAACGCGGTCTTGTGGGGGCCATTTTGTCTCGTTTCGAGAACAAGGGACTGCGTATTGCTGCGATGGAATTACGCACTCTTGATGCCGCCATTCTTGCCCGTCATTACGAAGAGCATGTGGGCAAAGGGTTCTACGCAGAACTTGTTGCATTCATGGGCCGTGGCCCCGTTGTTGCTCTTGCCATTGAAGGTCCAGAAGACACATGGGAAATCGTTCGCACAATGATGGGCGCCACAAACCCACGCAAAGCAGACCTTGGCACCATTCGTGGTGACTACGGCACATTGTTCACTGAAAACCTTGTCCATGGTTCCGATTCAGCCGAATCAGCCGCACGCGAGCTCGGAATCTTCTTTCCCGCCCTCTAAGGCGCGGGTAGTTAGCATTTCTGCAGAGTTGACGTTTCCACGCCAACTCAGGGAGATCTCTTTATGAATCGGAATAATCCTTTGTCGATGGGGCGTGACATTGCAATCGACCTCGGCACCGCCAACACCTTGGTGTACGTGCGCGGTCAAGGAATTGTTTTGAATGAGCCCTCTGTGGTTGCTATCGATATGCGCGACGGAAAGCCTGTTGCAGTCGGTTGGGAAGCAAAGCGAATGCTTGGACGTACTCCGAAACATATTGAAGTGATTCGTCCATTGAAAGATGGAGTCATTGCCGATTTCGATGTGTGCGAAAAGATGCTGCGCTATTTCATTCAGCGTGTCACAACTAGTCGTTGGAGCAAACCACGAATGGTGATTTGTGTTCCATCAGGAATTACCGGAGTTGAACAGCGCGCCGTTCAAGATGCCGCTGAATATGCGGGTGCTCGTCGTCCAGTGCACATCATTGAAGAACCAATGGCGGCTGCGATTGGTGCAGATCTTCCCGTTCATGAGCCAAGTGGAAACATGATTGTTGACATTGGTGGCGGAACCACTGAAGTTGCAGTGATTTCGCTTGGTGGCATTGTTGTTGCTCAGAGTGTCCGTGTGGCAGGCGATGAACTTGATGAAGCAATTGTCGCTTATGTGCGGGCTGAATATTCCTTGGATATCGGAATCAACACGGCAGAAGAAATAAAGATTCAAATGGCCTCCGCATGGCCTTTGTCTCAAGAACTCACTGGAGATGTAGGTGGCCGAGACACGGTTTCTGGCTTGCCTCGCACTATTGAGATCACTTCGACCAATGTTCGCGACGCCATCGCAGAGCCAATTGCTGCAATCATTGACGCTGTGAAGTCAACTCTCGATCGCACGCCACCTGAATTGGCAGCAGACATTATGGACCGCGGTATTTATCTGTCTGGCGGTGGAGCATTGCTGTCCGGAATGACGCAACGCGTCACTCATGAAACAGGAATGCCGTGTTACATCGCCCCCGATCCGTTGTATGCGGTCGCTATCGGTTCAGGTCGTGCGCTTGAGAATATCGAAGCGATGCGCGGAATGATGTCCTTCCCAGGACTCGACCAGCAGTAGTACTAATCCCGTGGCGGACTTATCCTTCACGCGTCGTCGGGCAATTCTCCTGCTGTCGCTTACCTCTGTGATTCTCATCACAATGGACCTGCGCGGTAGCTCGGTCATTAATTTTGCTCGATCAACATTTGGTGTTGTGTTCCGCCCGATTGAAAGCGCAACAAAAGTTGTTACTCGTCCAATAGGAAACGCATGGAATGGCATGACTCATTACAACGAAGTTGTGAAAGAAAATCATCGCCTCAACGACCTCGTTGCATTTAGCGAAGGCTCCACTATCTCTGCCATTGCAAGCGTGCGTGAAGCTCAAGAATTGTTGTCTCTGAATGGTTTGCCCACACTGGCGGGAATTGCTTCGTGTACTGCTCAAGTAGTGGGGCAATCTCCGTCAAACTTCACACAAACGGTTGAAATCAACCGTGGTTCAGAATGTGGTCTGAAAGTTGGAATGCCGGTTCTGAATGCTGCCGGAATGATCGGGAAAATCACTGATGTCTACAACAAGCGATCTGTTGTGATGTTGCTGACAGATCCTGGTTATTCATTGGCTGTGAAAGTTGTGAATATCCCTGCTCCCACAACAACAACCACGGCAGCTCCTGGAACCCCAGTTGGAGATACCACGACAACAACTTCAACCACGACAACGACAACATTGCCGCGAGTTACGACAACAACGGGTATTCCGGGTTTTGTACCGGGAGTCACCATTGCAACTTCATCAACACTTGCGCCGTTGCCAGGTGAGGTCACGGTTCCTGTTGGAGACGTTGGGCCTAATCAGCCAGGTAAATCAACCAGTTCAGAGATCACGGTGCCACCAGGCCTTGACGTTCCATTGCGTGAGACAGGAGCCTTAGAAGGCAGAGGAATCTCACGTACCCCAATTGTTCGCTTTGTAGAAAATCAACCCAGATTTGGTGCGGTACGTATTGGTTCTCCAATCATCTCTGCAGGTGGCGCAACATCTCTTGCACCTCCTGACATTGTCATTGGATCTGTGAGTCGCATAGTGAACAGAACAGGAACGCTCGGACCAATTCTTGAAGTCACGCTGGCGGCGAACTTGAAGAACCTGAACTTTGTTCGCATCTTGTTGTATCAACCATCTTCTGAACGAGTTGTCACGCCATGATCCAGAGGCTGTTGTTGTTTGCAGAGAATCGTTATGCGCGTCTGATTCTCGTCGGGTTGATGGTGCTGTCATTGCAAACGACAGTATTTAATGACATGCGACCGTTTGGCGTATGTCTGCAGGTCATGGTGTTGCTTGCAGCATCTGCTGGCCTTGCGCGCGGGTCTGATGTCGGCGCTATTGCCGGGTTT
>CAMDBY010000059.1 GCA_945889575.1 Bifidobacterium breve | reverse complement strand
GGCACTATGAACCCAAGCGCAGGTGATGTCAGCGTGTTCCTACCGCTTGAACAAGCAACTCTGTCTAGCACCGTCTCTGACACTGATCGCACGGGTGTCTTTGCAGTCTTCAACTTGGTGGGCTCTCTTGTGGGTGCAGTCGGCGCACTGTGCGCAGGTATCCCAATTTGGCTTGCTACTTCAATGGGACATGATGCAGAAGTCGGCCGTCGCGCTGCATTCGTGCTGTACGGCATCGCAGGGCTGTTGCTGCTGGCAATCTATTCACGTTTGTCGCCAGCAAGTCGCTCGCGTTCCACTAAAGCCGATTCAGCACTTGGCACAGAATCTCGCAAGACCGTCTACACGCTTGCTGCACTGTTCAGCCTGGATTCCTTTGGTGGCGGCTTTGCAACTCAAGCCATCTTCGCGTTGTGGGTGTACCGGCGATTTGATCTGTCCCCTGGAACTCTCGGCGTTATCTTTTTCTCGGCAGGCATTTTGTCGGCGTTCTCGTCTTTGCTAGCAGTACGAGTGTCTCGACGTATCGGACTCGTGCGCACCATGGTGTTCACGCATATTCCCGCCAGTGTGTTGTTAGCCGCAGTTGTGCTTGCACCAAACGTGTGGTGGGCAATGGGCTTATTCATCCTGCGCGGTTTGTTATCGCAAATGGACGTACCAGTACGTACTAGTTACGTAATGGCTGTTGTTCAACCGCACGAACGCGCAGCAGCAGCCAGCATCACGAATGTTCCGCGCAGTCTTGCGTCAGCCTTGCCGCCATTAGCAGCTGGTTGGATGCTTGATCAGTCGAACTTTGCCTGGCCGTTACTCATTTGTGCAGCGTGCAAAATTACATATGACTTGCTGTTGCTGATGATGTTTCGCAATGTGCGGCCCCCTGAAGAGGCCACGAAAATTTAGCGGGTTTCGGCTTTGAGAGTGCCCTTGCCTACAAGGTCGCGCAATTCGGTCTTCAAGAACTTTCCTGCAGCGTTACGCGGCAGTGGCTCATTCATGATGACAACGTGATTCGGAACCTTGAATGACGAAATCTTTCCGTCAAGGAACTTCCACAAATCATCAGCAGTAATCGAAACGCCTTCTTTAGGGAAAATGGCAACGCCCACTTCTTCGCCGAGACGCTCGTGAGGAACACCAAAGACTGCAGCTTCGTACACGGCGGGGTGCTCGTAAATTGCACCTTCAACTTCAGCACAATAGATGTTTTCTCCGCAACGAAGGATCATGTCTTTGATTCGGTCCTTGATGAACAAGAAGCCTTCATCGTCGATGTAGCCGCCGTCGCCGGTGCGCAACCAACCATCAACAATTGTCTCGGCAGTTGCGTCTGGGCGATTCCAGTATCCGCGAATCAACATTGGGCCGAACATGCAGATCTCGCCAATTTCGTTTGGCCCAAGAGTCTTAAATGTTTCTGGGTCGCGAACTTCTAGGCGCATTGGCCATGTGGCACGGCCTGTGCTTGTGGGACGATCGGTGTAGAACTTGCCGGTGTTACCAGGACCATACGCATTGGTTTCGGTCATGCCGTATCCCAAATTTGGACTTCCCTTTTTGACGGCCTTATCGACCTTGTCAACAAGTGCTGCAGGGGCTGGTGCGCCACCACCACCAACTGCACGAAGACTGCTGGTGTCGTGCTTGTCGAAATCTGGATGGTTCACGAGATCCCATGACTGAGTCGGTACACCAACAAAGTTCGTGATGTTCTCTTCAGCGATGATGGGCAATGCCTTGCCAGCATCCCACTTGTACATGATGACGAGTTTGAGTCCGCCCATGAAGCAGCTGAGCATCACAGGAACACAACCGGTGACGTGGAAAAGAGGCACGATCAAAATGAACGATGGTGGAAACGGATCTGCGGGAGCTTCTGGCTCATCATATGACAACTTCAATACAGAGTTACGTGCCGAGAACGCCATCAACGCACTGAGAACTGCACGATGTGTTGACACTGCACCCTTCGGACGACCGGTGGTACCAGAGGTGTACAAAATTGTTGCATCGTCATCAAGTGAGATGTCTGCGACCAATGGCCCGAGTCCAGTTTTCACAACAGCAGCCCAATCATCAACATCGGCGCCAACTTCGCGCTCTGGGCGAACACACAACATCTTGATGCCGTGCTTGCGACATGATGCATGAGCGGTATCAATGCGCTGTTGGTCGCCAATCAGTACCTTTGCGCCAGAGTCTTGCAACGCGAAGTCCATCTCGTCTTCGGTCCACCATGCATTAAATGACACATTGACAGCACCGACAGAAATGATGGCAGCAAATGCCATGATCCATTCAGGGAAGTTACGCATAGCAACGGCGACACGATCGCCCTTCTTCACGCCATAGGTGTTCACCAACAAGTGGGACAGGCCATCAACTTGGTCCATGGTCTTTTCAAAGGTCCACTTCTCGCCCTCATAGATAATGAAAGTGGCGTCACCGAAGTTGCGCGCATTTTGCAATACAAGTGCAAGGTTTGGAGGGCAGTTCTTGAAGACGTCCATCTTCACGCCACGAATATCGGCTTCCATTAATTCAAACGGAGTACCTGACCCTGCGGCCAAAACTTTTGTTTGTGCTTCTATCCATGAAAGTGCCATGTGAAAATCCCCTGTGTTATGAAGAGGAAAGTCTAGATGCGCATGCGCCAAGCGTCACAGTCCGTTCCGGACGACGAGAATTACGCGGCTTGGCGTTGGCCGTAATAACGGCGAAGGTATTCCTGGTTACGGATCTGCACAAGTATGTAGCAGTAGGCCGCAAGACCAAGGAAAGAAACCGTGAACAGGTACAGCATGGCTGTACTGCCGGTGGTGAGACCAAGGAACAATGAGACACCAGTAGCGGCCACCATTCCGTACAGAACATTGACGCGACGACGACGCACTACTTCGCGAGATGACATAAAGGCAGTCTCGGCAGCAAAGTGCGTACGAGGCAATTCGGCGGTGTGGTGAGTGCGGCGGTGGCGAGGCTCGGCGGCAAGAACGCCGTCGCTTGCGATCAGGCGAGGTGCTTGAGCCTGCGGACGAGCCATTGGGGCAGAGAGACGAGGAGACGACGACAATGGTCGAACCATGGCGCGCATTGGCGACTGAGTACCTGGAGCTTGTGAGCGCTGAAGCGTGTGCAACTGACGACGAAAATCAGACACGGACGACACTGCGCCAGTATCAAAGCGTGAGCGAAGAAGAGGAGGCAGCAAGACTGCCATCCACATTGCGCCGACAATTAAAAGAACAAGTTGACTCATGTAGAAAAAAAATACCTTGAGTAGAGAACGGTGGCGTCAAAAGACACTTCTAAAAGCCTAGTGAGGTTTTGTCAGCACTGCGACCTTTGAGGCCTTACGTACAAACAAAAAAGGCAGTTTTGGCTCGAAATTGGGCAAAAATACTCAATTAGGACCTTTTTCACAGGTCGTAATTGGATTTTAGTTGGGTCGCTGGAAGGTGCCAGAGCGTCCACCCGACTTCTCCCAGAGGGTCAGTTCGCCGATCACCATGGTCTTGTCTGCACTCTTGCACATGTCATAGATGGTGAGAGCTGCAACCGAACACGCGGTGAGTGCTTCCATCTCGACACCGGTCTGTCCGGAGGTTTCGACAATTGCTTCGATAGAGACGACGCCCTCGCCCACCGCAATATTGACGGTGACTGCGCTGAGCATCAGCGGGTGGCAGAGAGGAATCAGATCGCTCGTTTTCTTTGCGGCCTGGATACCAGCGATGCGGGCAGTAGCGATGACGTCCCCTTTCGGCAACGAAGACGAGGCGATGGCAGCTGACGTGGCGGGCAACATCTGTACGTTGCACCGAGCAACTGCCCGACGACTCGTGATGTCTTTGCCGCCCACATTGACCATGTGCGCCTGGCCAGATTCATTGAGATGGCTAAAGGTTGGCTCGCTCATCTGGTCAGGTTATGCCGAAATCTTGCACTCCCGCACACATCGCATTTGACAGATCCTAGAAAGGATTTACTATGGCAATTAGCGAGACAGCCCGGCTAGACATGCTTGCCGGATTACGAACTCACGTCGGAGAAGCAGTGGCGAACACATTGATGGAACACCTGCCACCAGGCGGATGGTACGACGTAGCTCGCACGGCAGACATTGACCATCTGCGCGCCGATATCGATCGTGTCCGCGATGACGTTTCACTGCTGCGCTCAGAAGTAGGCACCATGCGCTCAGAGGTTGGCAACCTACGTGCGGACATCATTGGCCTTCACAACAGGCTCGATGGGGTCGAAGCAAGGCTCGACGATCGAATCGACAAGCTCGATGCAAAGTTCTCCAAGCAGATCGCTGACCTGACTCAGAAAATTGAGACCAACACCAAATGGATGATTGGTATTTCAATCACTTACGGCATCGGAATACTTGGCGCACTTGTCACCTTTATGGTGGCGTCGCTCAACTAGTGACGACGCCACGGCCAGCGCACAGCGCGCTTGGCTAAGAACGCAGCAACGCCCTCGCGCACCTCGCCGCTCTTATCCATCTCAGTTTCCCACTGCAAGGTGGTCTTTGGCTTGACCTTGCCTTCGCGTACCACTTCATCAATCATGGCTTTACTTGCCACTTGCGTTAATGACGAACGCTCAAGCAGAACTGCAACTAGTTGATCAACACGTGCATCAAGCGCAGCGACAGTCAGCAACTCATCAATAAGCCCGATACGCAATGCACGTGCTGCATCAATGAGTTCGCCGCTAAACATCAGATGCTTGGCGGCTGATCCGCCAATGACGCGCACAGCTCGCTCGAGTGCGTTGGTCGGGTACACAATTCCTAACTTGGCAGGCGTAATGCCAAACACCGCGTCGTCGCTACTCAGTCGAATATCACAGGCTGTTGCAATAGAAACTCCGCCGCCCACACAATTGCCACGAATGACTGCAATGGTTGGGCCAGGGAAATTCGCCAATGCTTCTTCTGCTGCCCAATTGATGCGTGCATATTCGCCGCCTGGGCCGTTCGTGAGTTCCGTAATGTCAGCGCCTGCACAGAAATGATCGCCGCTACCACGTACTACAAGAACTCGAATGTCTGGTTGAGCAGCAAGAGCGCTGACATGCGCATCAATGCTTGCCCACATACCCATGTTGATGGCGTTGCGCTTGTCTGGCCGATTCAATCTCAATGTTGCAACAGGGCCATTGACTTCAACCAACACCCGAATATTTGCTAATTCCCCTGTTGTGTCCTGCGACATGGGGTTACCCGCCTATTTGGCTCATTGACCGATTAGGCCGAATGAAATTCACTTGATTGATTTGGTGTCCGGCCCATTTTGCCCCGACAGCAATTTTAATCAGTTCAGCAATTTCTGCATCAGTGCCGCCGTTGCGCAACAACGCACGAATGTCGGATTCATCAGTAGCAAAGAGGCATGTGCGGAATTGTCCGTCTGACGTGAGTCGCACGCGGTCACAATCACCACAGAACGGATGCGTGACACTAGGAATCACACCGACAGTTCCCTTGCCATCAATGAAGCGCCAACGATCTGCTGGTGCTGCACCGCGAGACGGCATTATCTCGAGTGGGAACTCCGCTGCAATAGTTGCAACAATTTCATCTTGGCTCACAACCTTGTTGCGTTCCCATTCGTTGGTGGCATCAAGCGGCATGAACTCAATAAAGCGCACTTCGACATTGTTGTCGCGGCCGTAGCGAACAAGATCAAGAATCTCGTCGTCATTGGTGCCACGCTCAACAACTGCGTTCACCTTCATTGGCGAAAACCCAGCTACTTGCGCTTCTGCAATTCCGGCCAGCACATTGTGTAGTTCATCACGACGTGTCATGGCAAAGAATCGTTCTGGTTTCAGGCTGTCAAGACTTACGTTGATGCGGTCAAGGCCGGCATCACGCAATTCACCAGCGACATTGCGCAGGGTTGCGCCATTGGTGGTGAGAGCAATATCAGGCTTCGTGCCATCAGGCAAACGCAATGCTGCAAGCTTTGCAATGAGCTGTGGCAAGTGTGCTCGCACGGTTGGTTCCCCGCCAGTCAAACGCAAACTGTCAACGCCGAATTGTTCAACACAAATGCGAGCAACACGTTCAATCTCTTCGTATGTCAGTACTTCAGAACGGTCAAGCCATTTCAAGCCTTCTTCTGGCATGCAATACGTACAACGGAAAGTGCAGCGGTCAGTGACAGAGATACGCAGGTCACGCACTACACGTCCGAAGCTGTCAACAAGATCCATAGGGCAATCCTACGCAGTAATCAACCTGTGACTACTGGGCAGCCGTTGGCCCAGCATCAGCACCAAGGAATGTGACCATCACATTGTCCCCTGCTGTTAACCCATTGCCATCTGGAACCATCATCAGGGCGTTCGCAACAGCCGTTGTAGCCAACTGATGGCTGCTTTGTTCACTCTTGCGACTGACATGCACTCGACCATCAGAACCCCACGATGCATGCACCCGATCAAAATGCACCTTGCCATCAGGCTGGCGTTTCACGGCGTCATCAGTGATTGCCAACACTTCTGGTCTGTGTGCTGCAGCACCAAAGCCCATCATGGTGCGCAATGCTGGTCGTGCAAGAAGTTCAAAACTCACTAACGACGACACAGGGTTTCCGGGCAAACCAAAAATGGGAATCTGTACGCCAGCCGGATTCTTAAGAGTGCCAAACGCAAACGGCTTTGCGGGCTTCATTGCCACCTGCACCCAGTTCATATCTGCAATACGTGACAGCACAGCTTTCACAATGTCGTAGTCGCCCATGCTGACGCCACCACTTGTTACAAGTGCGTCGCATCCGCCAGTGCTCACTGCACTGCGCAATGCAGCTTCCAGTTCATCTTCATTGTCACGAATAATGCCAAGGTCAATTGCTGTTGCGCCAGCTTCTTCCACAATGCGCACAAGCATGGTGCGATTTGATTCACGAATCTGCCCAGCACCCAGTGGTGAACCATCATCCACCAATTCATCACCAGTTGAAATGACTCCCACCTTTACGCGCGGATACACCACAACATGCGTTGCATTGATACTGGCCAACACGCCTTCAATCATCGGCGTTACACGCATGCCAGCGGTAACCACAGTGGCACCCACAACAACATCAGAACCTGCTGCACGAATTGCAGCACCAGCAGGAACTGATTTCAGAATGTTCACGCCGTCAGTGCCAACACGTTCGGTATCTTCCACCATCACAACGCAATCACAACCATCAGGAATTGGTGCACCCGTCATAATGCGAATCGCAGTACCCGCAGTCACCGCAATAGTGGGTGCAGCCCCAGCAGCAAGTTCACCAATGACTCGCAACTCGACAGGAACATTTGCAACATCTTCTGATCGCACGGCATAACCATCAACCGCGGTATTCGCAAACGGTGGCACCTGTTCAGTGGCCACGACATCGTGCGCAACAATGCAATTGGCTGCATCTGCACGCGCAACACGCACAGGGGTGGCAACCGAACAACGGGCCAGCACCATGGCGCGTACGTCGTGCAGTGGAGTCATGGGCGAAACGGTACCTGTGAACGAAGCCACCCACCACTTTTCAGCCCATTCCTGCGATATACCTATTACATGTCGTTGTACAAGGCCCCATCTGCTTCAGGGCATCAGGCCGCATGGACTCGGTGGGATGGCTCACCTGGCAGTTCTGTTGACTTGCGTTGGGAAAACGAAGGCTGGACTGCAGAAATTGGATTGCTTGCTGACAAAGCAGTCGCAGTTGTTCGTATGTCTGCTTCGTGGGTGGTGCAACAGATGTTGTTGTTTCGTGATTTACCAGAACCCGACTTATGGCTTGCAACAGACGGTCATGGCCAATGGGGCGAAATGAATGGCGAGCATCGCACCGAACTTGACGGTTGCGTTGACATCGACTTTGCAGGTACTCCGTTTACCAATTCCATCATCACGCATCGTCTGCCATTACACGTTGGCCACACAGCAGATCTGCAGATAATCACCATCAACGTTGACACTCTTGGTGTGGTGAAAGTGCCACAGCGCTACACACGCCATGATGAACACTCATGGGAATACACGTCGTTACTCACAGGCGATCAACACGCAGCAACGGTTGATGAATTTGGTTTAGTTCTCGACGAGCACAATACGTTTCGTCGTAACCGCGATAATTAGTCGCCGAGGCGCTGCGTCAGCCACGCACGAAACCCTGGCTCAATGTCAGGTCGCGATAAGGCGATATCTACAACAGCAGTCAGCCAACCCATTGGCGTGCCCGTATCCCATCGTTGCGAACGGTTCAACATGCCGGTTAACGGCGAACGCTGTGACTGCGCACGCAACGCATCGGTCAGTTGTAGTTCCCCATTTGCATGCGGCTTCAACGCATCAATGGCGTCAAACACATCAGGTGTCAACACATAGCGACCAATGATGATCAGGTTGCTCGGCGCATCAGCTTGCGCAGGTTTTTCCACCACATCAACAATGTCGTACGGCCCTTCATCAGGCGATGTAGCCGACGGCGTAATAACACCGTACGCAGATACCTGTTCCATCGGCACACGCATCAGGCCAACAGCGCCCACACCTTTTTTCTCACACGAATCAACCAGCGCATTCAGCAACACTGCATCACCCATAATTTCGTCTGGCAACAACACAGAGAACGGTTCATCGCCCACTGCACTACGCGCGCACCCCACAGCGTGGCCAAGCCCGCGCGGTGCATCTTGGTACACCACACTCACGCGCACATCAGTACCGATGCGTGCCAACCTGTTCGCAAGTTCCTCGCGCCCACTGGCACGTACCTTGTCAATCACGGCAGCCGACGGCGCAACGTACGCCTCAACAGGAGTCTTCGACACGTGAGACACCAACACAATGTGCTCAGCCCCCGCCGCAATCGCTTCGTCCATCACCAGCTGTAGGACAGGCACATCCACAATCGGCAACAATTCCTTCGGCACGGCCTTTGTGACCGGATAGAAACGGGTCCCGAGGCCCGCGGCGGGAATAACAGCGGTACGCGATCTCATGAAATCCCACGCTAGCCAGATACCATTTGGCACTCGATGGACCTGAGTGCCACCCCCGGAGACCCCAATGCCCACATACGTATATAAATTCGTTGAAACAGGCGAAACAGTCGAGATTTTCCAAGATTTCTCGGAAGATTCACTCACTGAAGCCCTTCACCCCGTCGACGGCACCATGCGTCCCGTCAAAAAAGTCTCCCTTCCGGTCGGCATCACCTTCAAAGGTGGCGGCTTCTACAAAACAGATCGCGGCATGTCGGGCAGTACTCCTGCACCTAGCTCGTCTAGTGATTCTTCCTCCCGTGCCGCAGCTCCTGCGCCAGCAGCGACACCCTCGCCATCATCTTCCTCTTCTGACTAAGTAGTGCACACATAGGTACCTGAAAGGGTTCCTATGAAATCACTC
>CAMDBY010000058.1 GCA_945889575.1 Bifidobacterium breve | reverse complement strand
AGTGTCCAGTCGTTGTCTTTACCAATGCCGCCAGTTGCGATGTCTGAATGTTCAGCAGCAAAGTCAGGACAGTTCTTGCAACCGGTACGAGTCCAGCCGTGGCATTCCTTCAAATCAATTTCGTGGAATGAACCATCTTTCATCCAGATCTGGAAAGCGCCCTTGATGTTCATTTTCACCATGTCTTCTTTTTTCAGGCCGTACTTGGCCTCGAAGAGTTCAGGAAAGATTGCATCATCAAAAGTCTTTGAGCATAGAAGTCCAATGTTGAAAAGGAATGGTTTCGAAACTTTTCCTGCTTTGCGATCCCACATAACTGGAGGAGACGATGTCTGGCATCCCATGCCGACCAGTGCAAGACGGGACAAGCCTTTTTCTTTTGCTTCTGGCAATGCAAGTGGGTTTGCGCAGTAGGTGTAACGACTACCAGCAGTAGCTAATACTTCTTCGCGATTAGTGACAACGGCAGGCTTTGCTTTCCACTTGTCGTCGTCTTCGACGCCACTGACGAGTGCGCCATCGATGTAGTCATTCTTGAGAAGCCAGATCAACATGGCTGAAACGAGTCCGCCGTCTTGGCCCTTTGTGTGTTCTTCAGTGTCTACTGCGCGAGTGAGAAGTAGTTGGCGCCAGATGCCTGACATTTCATCTGGTTCGCGTGTGCGTCCAAACAAGTGCATGTCTGCAGATTCTTCCCACTTGCGGAATCGTGGGCATGCACGCGTGCACGTAGTGCAACCTTTTTCTCCATGAATGCAATTATCGAGACCGAGTTCTTCTTCGATATGAAAAGGAATGTATTTGCCTTCTTCATGTTCGTATCCGATGACATCGTGTGGGCACGTAACAACGCATCCGGCGCATCCGGTGCACAAGCCAGTCTCAATGACCTCTTCGTAGAGCTCTTTCCATTGTGCGGTCCAGCGAGGTGCTTTTGCGGGGGTGTCTGCCGTCATTGTCATGAATGCAGACTAGGGGCTAGATGGCGTCTGCTCCATGTTCGCCCGTGCGGATGCGGATGATCTGTTCCACGTTGGTGACCCAGATCTTTCCGTCCCCGATCTTGCCTGTAGAGGCTGACTCGCGAATCACATCAAGAGTGCGCTCCAAGGAGCTGTCCTCGACTACCAATTCAATGCGCATTTTGGGTACGAAATCAATTTGGTATTCAGAACCTCTATAGGTCTCGGTATGTCCGCCTTGGCGGCCAAAGCCCTTTACCTCTGACACGGTGATGCCTTGGACGCCTGCTGCTTTGAGAGCCTCTTTAACGTCATCAAGCTTGAATGGCTTCACGATTGCTGTTATCAACTTCATGGTCTTAGTCTGCCTTTTGTGTAGTGGTTGGTGTGTTCATTATTGGTATGCCGATTCTGCATGTTGGCTTTGGTCAAGGCCAACTAGTTCGTCTTCTTGGCTAACGCGCAACCCGATAGTGGCATCAAGGATCTTTGATGCCAGCCAAGTGACGGTAAATGAGAAGGCGAAAGTTGCAGCAATTGCTATGAGTTGGTTCACCAACAATTTTGAACCACCACCGAACAACACACCGTCAAAGCCGAGCGAGTTGATCTTTGTATCGGCGAATAGTCCAAGAAGAAGGGCTCCAGTAATTCCTCCGATGAGGTGCACAGCGACGACATCGAGGCTGTCGTCGAAGTTGAAGCGAGTCTTCAATGTAAGCGCGAGATAGCAGACAGCCCCGGCAACAAGACCAATGATGATGGGGGCAGCGCCACCAACGAAACCAGCACATGGAGTGATGGCAACGAGACCTGCAACAGCTCCTGATGCTGCACCCAACGTTGTTGCATGTCCTGCGCGCAGTTTTTCAACAAGCAACCAGGCCAACATTCCACTGGCAGCTGCGAGATGTGTGTTCACAAGCGCTTGAGCTGCGAGTCCATTTGCCAACAGTGCAGAGCCAGCATTGAACCCGAACCAACCGAACCACAAGATTCCTGTGCCGAGCATGACGAACGGAAGATTGTGTGGCGGCATCGCCTCACGTGGCCATCCTTTACGGTTACCCAACACAAGGATGACTGCAAGAGCCGCTGCACCAGCATTGATATGAACCACTGCGCCGCCTGCGAAGTCGAGTGCGCCGCGTTGGAACAGCCAACCATTCGGGCTAAAAACCCAGTGCGCAACTGTGGGGTAGACGATGATTGACCAGATGCCAATGAGAATTGCATAGGCAGAAAACTTCAAACGGTCAGCAGTCGCACCTGTAATTAGTGCAGGTGTAATCACTGCAAACATCATCTGATATGCAAAGAACGCAAGAACTGGAATAGCTAATGCAAAGTCACCTGTGTAGCCAGGAAGGGATTCGATAGTTGCGAGGTCTTTCATCAAGGCAAAGTCAAAGTTTCCGATGTATTTGCCGGTGCCGCCAAACGCGAGGCTGAAACCTGCAACGGCCCACAGAACGCTGATAAGTCCCATTGCGAAAAAGTTCTGCATCAACATGCCAAGAACGTTCTTTGAGCGAACCATGCCGCCATAGAAGAAGGCAAGCCCTGGGGTCATGAAAGCTACAAGGGCTGCTGAGGTCAGCACCCAAGCCGTAGCTCCTGAATCAATAGTTGCACCAAATATCATTTCTATATCTCCTGTACTTGTAAGAACGAGGTAACTCTAGAAGTGCGTTGTTTCGGGATTGTTTCTAAACGGTGAAAGGAATATCAAGCCCCATTTTTTCTTTTTATTCAGAGTGTCTAATGCGCCAGCGAAGTAGTGGTGGTGTGATGACAGTTGTCAGGAGAACAACAAGCAACACAACTGCATATAACTCGTCATCGAATACTCCGATTGCCACTCCGATTGATGCAAAAATCAAACCAACCTCGCCACGCGGAACCATTCCTATCCCGATTAATAATTTGTCGGCATTCGTGCCTCTCGCTCCGATAGCAGCAACCATTTTTCCAATCACAGCGATAACCGAAAGGATGGCAGCTATGAACAGGACATGTTGTGAGAAGAATTTGGTGACATCTGTGTCGATGCCGATCTGCAAGAACAAGATCGGAATAAAGATGGCGCCCAGCGATTTAAAGTCTCGAGAAATTTGGTGATGCTGAGGCGTGCGAGACAGTGCTGTGCCAGCGATGAAGGCGCCAATAATCGGTGCAAGTTGTGCGCCGCTGGCCGCTGCGGAGAATCCAAAAGTTAAGCCGGCTGCAAGAACTCCGATAGTCGCAGGTGAAACTGCACGTTCAACAATGAATGCGAATAGGCGGGGGATAACTAAAATTCCAACAGCCCCAGCAACAGCTATGAATCCAACAGCGATGCCAATGGTGCTTGCCACGCCAGCAAAGTCAACTGAACCTTGCTGGACGATTCGAGTCACCACCGTCAGGATGATGAGTCCGAGAACGTCATCAGTAATGGCCGCGCCCAAAACAATGCGTGCTTCAGTAGTCGAGAGCGCGCGTAAGTCACCGAACACTCGAGCAGTAATACCCACGCTGGTGGCGGCAAGTGCAGCTCCGAGGAACAGTGATGCATTGAAAGATTCGCCGAGAACTGTTCCAGCCAAGACACCGGACGACATAGGGACAACTACACCGATGATGGCCACGAGCATTGATGCGCGCCCGACTTTTCTCAGCTCAGTGATGTCCATTTCCAGGCCAACTTCAGCCAGCAAGATAATCACGCCAACTTCAGCCAAGATACGCATTGCGTCGCTGGGGTCGATGAGCCCAAGCATTGATGGGCCGATGACGATGCCCGCAAAGATTTCGCCGAGCACAGCAGGAACACGAATCCGTTCGAATAGCTCTGCTGCAATCTTGGCAACAATGAGAATTATTGCAAGGTCAGTGAAAATTGAGCCGAAATCAATGCCGCCACCGGTGGCGAGTAGCGCAATATTCACGGTCCTAGTTATATCTCATGCACAAGAAGTGGCACGGCTGCTTTGTCTGCCCCAGAACCAGGCCCAGCACCAAAGAAAACATCCGGCCTTGGGGGAGGCACCTTGATGGGCAGTTTGGTCCGAGTCTCTGCGGTACGAGGCTGAATTATCCTGCCTGTCTGCCCTCTGTGAATGGTGTGTAAACAGACACATTCGTACAATGTGCGGAAATGGCTATTTGTACGACAGAATTACTCACCATGGAACTTACCTACGCCCCCGAAGACGAACTATTCCGCGCTGAAATCCGTGCGTGGCTCCTAGAAAACCTGCCGAAGGGTTGGTTCGACAAAGGTTTCGAGATGAGCAATGACGTTCGTGACAAGTTCAATAAAGAATGGCCGGGCAAATTGTTCGCTGGCGGATGGATTTGCGCAACATGGCCGACGGAATACGGCGGCAAAGGCCTTTCCACAATGCAAGGCGTTGTGCTGTCAGAAGAGTTTGCAAATGCAAAAGCTCCGATGCGCGCCGATTTCTTTGGAGACACTCTTGTAGGCCCGACTCTTCTTCAGTGGGGAACAGAAGAGCAGAAGAAAGAATTCCTTCCACAAATTCTCAATGGTCAAATGCGTTGGTGCCAGGGATTCTCCGAGCCAAACTCAGGTTCTGACCTTGCAAGCTTGAAGACAACTGCCATTCTTGACGGCGATGAATGGATCATTAACGGACAAAAGGTATGGACCACACAAGGTCACCATGCTGACTACTGCTTCTTGTTGACACGTACAGACCCAGATGCGCCAAAGCACAAGGGAATTTCATACTTGTTGGTGCCAATGCGCCAGCCGGGTGTTGAAGTGCGCGGAATTGTGCAGCCAGACGGAACAGCAGAATTCTGCGAAGTGTTCTTCGACAATGCACGTTGCCCTAAAGACAATGTCGTTGGCGGAATCAACAATGGTTGGATCGTCACAAACTCCACATTGGCGTTTGAGCGCGGAATGTCAGCCACCACCGGGTATCGCCGCTTCGAAGCGGAATACAAGGCCATGGTGCGTGGTGCGAAAGAAAACGGACGCATCAATGACCCAGAAATTCGTCAGCGCCTCATGCAGTACTACACAAAGATTCAACTCTTGAAGATCAACGGACTTCGTTCATTGTCAACAACATTGATGAACAAGAAAGACCCAGGCATGGCTGCACTTGGTGCCACCAACAAAATGTTCTGGACCGAAATGCACCAACGTGCAATGGAACTTGCTCTTGATATCTCAGGTGCAAATGCAATGCTCGTTGATTACGCAATGGGTGATGCAAACTGGCCAGGCACTTCGCGCGACAAGCGCCGTGACGGTTACCCAGTCAGCGGCATGATGTCGTCGTTCTTCTTCTCACGTTCAGAGACAATCTGGGGTGGAACAAGTCAGATTCAGCGCAACATTGTTGGTGAACGAGTGCTTGGTCTTCCTAAAGAGCCAAGCAGCAAATAGAACTAGTTTCAGTCAGCATCATTTGATGCCGAATCAGAATCTTGGTACGCGGCGTGTGTGCGCAACGGTAGTTCCTTCACACGAAGGCTGAAAAGAAATGCAATGACCATGAGTGGAATTGCAAGTCGGAAAACAGTGGTAATCGCATCGGACATTGCATTGATGACTTCTGTGCGACCTGGTTCGGGAAGAAGATTTATTTTGCGCGGTGCCCGAAGCAGTTTTGGATCAACAGCTCCAGACAATTGTGCGTTCAAGATCGTTCCATAGACAGCAACAGAAATAACGCTTCCAAGGGAACGACACAGTTGGGCAGTTGAGCTTGCGATGCCAAGGTCACGAATATCAACGCTGTTTTGAATTGCGGTAGTTGATGTTGGAAATGAGGCGCCTGAACATAAACCAATGAAGGCCATTCCAATGAGGCCTACTCCGATGCCCATTCCAGATTTAGAGATGAACGCTACGAGTGTCATTCCCACGATTCCGAGTGCAGTACCGATAATGGGCCAGATGCGATAGTGGCCGGTGGCGGTTACTTTTCGTCCGACGAGCGTGCTCGAAAAAGTGAGGCCAAGCATCATTGGCACGAGTAGTAACCCCGAATTTGTTGGCGAGATGCCAGTAACAGCTTGTAAGAAGAGCGGCATGAATGAACTCACCAATGTCATCGATGCACTCACGAACGTGGTCAATGGAACCAAAGTTTTCACCGTGGGATTTTTGAAGAGATGCAGTGGGAGCATTGGGTTTTCAGCATGTGGTTCCCATAAGAACAGTGCAATAATCAAAATGGTTGATACGAAACCGAGGCTAAGAGTAGGGCGTGACGACCATCCGTATTCAACAGAAGCCCATGAGATGGTGAGAATCAATGTGCCAATTCCTCCGACAAGGAGTACTGCGCCAAGTGTGTCGATGCTGGTGTCGCGACGTGTCGTTGGCAGGCGCAGATATTTTTGGGTCATTATGAGAGCGACAAGTCCGAACGGCAGATTGATGATAAAGATCCATCGCCAGGAAAAATTGTCAACAATAATTCCTCCAATGAGTGGTCCGAGTACGCCGGCGATTGCAAAAACACTGGTAAACGCGCCGACGTATCTGCCCCGCTCGCGCGGAGGGACAATGTCAGCGATAACAACAAATGTCATGGCCATAATCCCGCCACTTCCGATTCCCACGAAAGCTCGCGCCGCTACGAGGACAGTCATGTTTGGTGCGACCGAACAAAAGACAAGTCCGAGTAAAAACACACTGATTGAGATCTGGGTCAACTTTTTACGCCCGTACAGGTCGCTCAATTTTCCAATGAGAGGCGTGGCAGCTGTTGACGTCAGGAGATAGGCAGTAAGGACCCATGTGTAAGCCTTCGTGCCGCCTCCGCCAATTTGGCTCACGATCTCGGGGAGTGCGGTGCTCACGATTGTCCCGTTGAGAGCCGTGAGGAAAGCCGCTGCCATCATGGCTGCATAAATCAATTTGATGTCACGCTGGGAAAGCGAAAATACTTGTGTTTCGATAGTTGCATTCTACAACTAGTGGGATTCCCAGCCACGAACCGTGGCTAATCTTCCGATGTGTCATCGGGGGTTCCAATTTTTTCACGTCGCACATGTGAGGCTTCGTTCGGTGTTGTCACCGTCGTAGGTTCAGAGCTCGGTATTCGCTTTGTGATGTTTTCTAATGATGCACATCCGAAACCTCTTGAGAATCTTCACATTTCAGATACTGAAATTCATGACTCGGTCAATGATGCGATCACTCAACTTGATGAATACTTCACAGGCTCACGACGTGACTTTGATTTGCCATTAGATCTACGTGGCACCGAATTTCAAGTTGCAGCATGGAGTGCGTTGGCTGATATTCCGTATGGTCACACTGCTTCATACGGGCAACAAGCTGCATCGATTGGCCGCCCCAAGGCTGTGCGTGCAATTGGTGGTGCAAATGGCCGTAATCCCGTTGCCATTGTGTTGCCGTGTCACCGCATAGTCGGCGCGGATGGTTCATTGACTGGATTTGGTGGTGGAATTGCAGTGAAGAAGTGGCTACTTGACCACGAACACAGCATGCTCCACAGTGCGACTAGTGATCATGCTAGATTGTCCACATGAGCATTATCTCAACAGTTCTTGCAGTCCTTCTTATTGTCGTCTGCATTGGCTCAGCGTTGATGGATTTTCGTAAGCCAGAAAAGCTTGTTGAAGAAATGAAGAAACTGAAGGTTCCGGTAGAACGGTTACCGCTTCTTGGGGCCATCAAAATTCTCGGTGCGATTGGTGTTGCCATCGGATTCCAAAAAGTGCGACTTGGCGAGTTAGCCGGAGTTGGTTTGTGTTTGTACTTCGCAATTGCAACAGTGACTCACACGCGCATTAAAGACACAGTAAAAGACACAGCGCCTGCTTTCATTCTTTTTGTATTGTCAGTGCTGTACGTTCTGACAACAGTTGCCAAATAGCAACTAGTCGCGCATCTTCAGCCATTCGGTATCGTCGCGCCCCAAGGCCTTTGCGCGCTTCGTAATCCATAACGGAGTCTCCATTGGTAGACCAGCTTCAATATCTGCCACCATCTGACCATTTTCATCCCACATATGGCATGTGTTGAGATTCATCGCGTATGAGCGCTTGCGCTGTTCTGCAGTAGACGCACCATCTGATTCTTGAGTGCCAAGCGCATTGCCGACTCGCATTGACCATCCACTTTGAATAGCGACAGGCGCCATTGCTGCAAGAAGTGCGCCAATGTGTGTGCAGCCACGCGGACCACCAAAGAGGTCCTTTACTTGTTTGTTGAATCCGCGAGCGATGGAGAGACCAACAAGCTTTTGATAGTCAGGTTCAATGTCTGTGCAATGAGTGTGAGGGCGCTCATGGAAGGTGACACTCACTTTTTCAATAACAAACATAGGGAAAGTGATTTCAAGATCAACAACCATGTGATGCACCCATAGTGGGTCCGGATCGCCGGCCAGATAGAGGCCTGCTGGCTTCTCATCGCACACAACTCCGCGCAATAAGAAGAGGTCATCGCTCATCTTGTACGTACGCGCTTCGTAGAAACGAGTATGGATAAGTTCGCCACCCTCAGGGGCAGCAGGGAAATAATCACGAGTTGACACGCCTTCTACTGTGGCAGAAGGGGTCCATAAAGAGCGACTCGAACACAGCTAGAGGTGCTCTTTGCGCCGTGAATCAGGCAGACTTAAAACATGACATCACTAAAAGGCACCCTCAAATCAGATCTCACTGCCGCTATGAAAGCGGGAGACAACTTGCTGAAGTCGACATTGCGTATGGCCATTGCTGCCGTAATGAATGCTGAAGTTGCCGGTTCCGAAGCTGTTGAGTTGACAGATGATCAGGTTCTGAAGATTCTGCAGGCAGAAACAAAGAAGCGTCTTGAGTCTGCAGAGATCTACCAGCAGGCCGGTCGCACTGAAGCAGCCGCCCAAGAATCGGCTGAAGCAGAAATTTTGTCTCGTTACCTTCCTGCCGCAATGAGCGATGACGAGTTGCGTGTGATTGTGAATGAGGAAGTTGCAGCCGCAGTCGCCGCAGGTAATGAAGGCGCAAAAGCAATGGGGCTCGTGGTGAAAGCAGTGCGTGGACGCGCCGGTTCAAGTGCCGACGGCGCAAAGATTGCAGCTCTTGTGAAGAGTGCGCTCGGCTGATGACATCATCAACGCCGGGTCCTGAGGTTGCGCCCGTATCTTCAACAATGCAGCGCGCTGTTGAAGCACTGCGTCGCACTATGAAGGCGATTTATCACGTGCATCCTGAACATGACAATGAAGACATTGCGTCCATTGCAGAGCTTTTAGAAAAAGGAATCACTGCTGCAGGCACGTTGGGTCTCGGTCAGCCATCGCTCGAGCGTCATACACGTAGCCCACTTAATGGCACGATGAATCCGATGGCACCGCCAATGACATATGAATATGGCGAGAAGAGCATCACGGCAAAAGTTCGTTTCCACGAGGGATATCAAGGACCGCCAGCGTGTGTACACGGCGGCATCGTGGCAGCTCTTCTTGATGACGCACTTGGCCGAACGCGCCACCTCACAGGCCGCAACTGCGTCACTGGCTCGTTGAACATCACCTATAAACGGCCAACCCCTTTGAATGCGGACCTTCTTGTCAACGCCAGAATCGACGAGATTCATGAGCGCAAGTTCGTTGTCAGCGGGGAAATCACCTATGACGGTGAGGTCACAGCCTCGGCCATTGGGGTCTTCGTGTTCTTAGACACGGAAAAATTCAATGCACTCGTTTCTGATGCTCGTTCAGCCTCGCGCTGAAGCAACAATAAGGTGGGTCAACCACTTGAAAGGTCAAGCACTCTTATGTCTGATGAACTAATTCTCGATTCACTTCGTCGTCGCTTCCGCGCGCTGTTTTCTTTGTATGAAGACGCCACCGCCACTATGACACTTGAGCAAGTGAACCATCGTGAAAAGCCGCGCGTTATGCCGATCGCTT
>CAMDBY010000057.1 GCA_945889575.1 Bifidobacterium breve | reverse complement strand
TCTGATGTCATCGAGATGTTGTTCGGCGATAAGAAATTTGTTGGCGACCATGCGGCATATGCAGCATCAAAAAACTTGGAAGCAACACCCGGTACAAAGTATATGTATTCATCTGGCACAACGAATCTTGTAACAAAAATTCTTTCTTGGGCACTAGGTGAAAAACCTGGTTCCACAGATGCAATGTCAAAATTCATGCAACAGCGTTTATTCGATCCACTAGGAATGAGTTCGGCAATTCCGCGATTCGATGACTCAGGCAACTTTGTTGGGTCGTCGTACGTATATGCAACCGCTCGTGACTTTGCTCGGTTCGGGTATCTATATATGAACGACGGAATGTGGAATGGTTCACGTCTGTTGCCAGCGGGTTGGGTGGACTACTCGCGCACTCCGATCGCACGTGACCCTGACAACGGTCTTGATTACGGAGCTCATGTGTGGATGTTTCCGAACGACCCCGGCTCTATCGCAGCACTCGGATATGAAGGACAGTTCACGTGGGTGTCACCTAGGCGCAATCTTGTTGTCGTGAGGCTCGGCAAGACAAATGCCGAGTATGCACCTCTGTTGCGAGCTGAATTATCAAAGATTGTCGAAGCATTCCCAACTCAAGGCTCAGATTTCGGCAACGATGGTCACCATGGCTGATGAAGTACAGCGCCGTTGGCGCATCAGTAGGGCTTTGCAGTTTGTTGTGCTCGGGGCAATTGTGTATTTCTTTGTGTTACCGCTTCTTCCGGGATTCCGCGATGCAGTTCGAGACCTGAAGAATGTTGACCCGAATTTGCTGTTTGTAGCAATTGGTCTCCAAGGGTTTTCGCTACTTGCATATTCCATGCTGACCAGGGCCGCACTTGGTGAGCACGGAGCAGGTATCAGTGTCTTGCGGTTGTTCCGTATTCAACTCAGCACAAAGGCATTAGGAAACATTGTTCCAGGAGGTAGTGCTGCAAGTACTGCGCTTGGGTATCGACTTATCACGATGTGCGGTGTCAAAGGTCCTGACGCCGCGTTTGCGTTGGCAACTGCTGGCGTTGGCTCGGCAGTGGTGTTGAACTTCATCTTGTGGCTCGGTTTGATTATTTCTATTCCCACTCGTGGTGTGAATGCTGCCTACGGAACGGCCGCGCTTGTTGGAATTCTTCTGATGGCATTTGCGGGTTTCATAATTTTTGGCCTTGTCGAAGGTCAAGGACGTTCGGAACGCTTGGTCAGATCTGTGGCCCGACGATTGAGATTCGATGAAAATCACGCAGCTTCAGTACTGGAGCATTTAGGCAACAGAATTGAAGGACTTTTCACAGATCGCGCATTGATGCAGCGCGTAGTCGGCTGGGCGACCTTGAACTGGGCGCTTGATGCATTGTCGCTGTGGGTTTTCCTTCGGGCATTCGGCGGCAATCTTGGTTTCGATGCTCTCGTTGTTTCATTTGGTATTGCGAACGTGTTTTCTGTTATCCCAATCACACCAGGTGGATTGGGAATCATGGAGAGCATCTATATTCCGACTCTTGTTGGATTCGGCCTTGCGCGTCCATTAGCCACTGTTGGAGTTCTTTCGTACCGCGTTGCTCAGTATTGGTTGCCGATATTTGTCGGTTGGTTGAGCTATTTGTCATTGCGTGTCGGACCGTTCTCCATTGACCGCAAACACAAGTTGGGGACATTGCCGCGTGTCGCCACGTCACAAGCACAACGTGGCCTCACCACCGTCGACTGGGTGGAGAAATTTGCTCCGCGCGACCGAACTGGGCAGTTTCCAATGCCAGTATTTGACCCATCTGATCTTGAATTCTCAGATGACGATACGGATGGCACACTAAAACCCCAGTAGCGTTTGGGTCATGACAACACATGAACGCCCCTTTGGTCGCTGCTTAGAAGATTTTGTTCCTGGTGACGTATTTCGTCATTGGCCAGGTAAGACCATTACCGAATATGACGATCATCTCTTCTGCATGATCACGATGAATCATCATCCACTTCATACCAACGACTGGTTTGCAAAAGAAAGCGTGCAAGGTCGCAACGTTGTTGTCGGCAATCTTGTGTACTCGTTAGTACTAGGCATGAGCGTTCCCGATATCAGTGGTGCAGCTATTGCAAACCTCGAAGTCGAAACACTTCAGCACAAATTCCCAACGTTTCACGGCGACACAATTCATGCCGAGACTCGTGTTCTCGAGACAACTGAGAGCAAGTCAAAGAATGATCGCGGCACAGTGCTGGTCGAGACCAAAGGTTTCAACCAAGATGGCAAAGAAGTCTGCTACTTCCGACGTCGCGTCATGGTGTGGAAGCGTGAGTTTGCGCCAAGCCGTCGCCGTCCATACGACGGACAGGACGTGTGGACCGACTAAGTCGCAATGACCGCATTGCGGCCAGCCTGATTGAGTGGGGCAGCGGTTCGCTGCGTGACCTGCCGTGGCGTCGCACAAACGACCCGTGGCGAGTACTTGTTAGTGAAGTGATGCTGCAACAGACATCTGTTGCGCGTGTCATGCCAAAGTACGAGGCTTTTCTTGATGCCTTTCCTACTTCGGGCGCATTGGCAGTGGCACCATTAGGCGATGCATTGCGTCTGTGGTCTGGTCTTGGATATCCGCGGCGGTGTCGCAATCTGCAGGCAACTGCAGTGGTGTTACACGAACAATTCGACGACCATATGCCGGCGTCGATTGACGAATTGTTGAAACTACCTGGCATTGGTCAGTACACCGCACGCGCCGTTTTGGCATTTGCACATCGAATCGATGTTGCCGTTGTTGATGTCAATGTCTCACGTGTGTTGTCGCGACTTGAAGGAGTTCCAATGAAGGCTCGTGCCTTGCAGGACTTTGCAGATGAATTAGTTCCTCAAGGGCTCGGGTGGGAATGGAATCAGGTGATGATGGATTTTGGCGCACGACACTGCACTGTCCGTTCACCATTATGCGATTCATGCCCTGTGCGAACCCAATGCAAATACAAGGGCGTTGGTGATGACCCAGCGCAATTGTCTGCCGGAGTCAGTAAACCGCAACCGCGGTTTGAAGGTTCTGATCGTCAGGCACGAGGACGCGCATTGCGTGCAGTGGGGGACGGCTCACAACGAATCACCGATGTGATTGAAGCAATGCGTGTTGATGAAAGTCGTGCAGAAAAATTAATCGCATCACTTATCGATGAAGGATTACTTCAGCGCACCGGCAACAGGGTTACTTTGCCGTAATCCAATCAATGATTAGTTTGTTTACTTCAGCTGGATTTTCCAGCTGCATGAAGTGACCAGCACCTTCAACGATTTTCACTGTGGCCCATGGGCACATCGCGCGGGCTGCTTCTGCAACTTCGCTCCCGATGCATCCGTCATTGGCACCGTGTAAGTACAGCGTCGGTTGGGTTAGTTCACCGCCACCTGCCACCTGAATCAAATCGTATTTCTCGCTGCGCGCACCGGTGCCAAGAGTTGCGCGGTAATAACCAAGAGCAGCTGACATATGTGCAGGATCGCGCAAACATGCTTTGCAATTCTCAGAATCAATTCTGCCGTCATAACCAGGTGACCAATCACGCCACAACATGTCGATGAACGCAAGATCATTTGCGGGTACCACCATGTCAGACAATGGATGTTGGAAATAGAACATGTACCAACTGCGTTTTGTCTGTTCGAGGTTCGTGGCGAATGCCATTCCCATTGCGCCGCCTGGAGGCACTGCCATGCCAACAACTCGCTTCCAGCGATGAGGTTCGCTCGCTGCTGCACCGTAGACACTTGGCGCACCCCAGTCGTGGCCGATGAGAACTGCATCACCATTTCCGCCCAGTGCTTCATGCAACGCATTGGCGTCTGCAGACAAAGCACCTGTTTGGTAGATGCCATCTGGTGCGGTCGACGTTGGTGCGTAGCCGCGTGTAAATGGTGCTACCGCTCGGTAACCAGCAGCTGCGAGTTCGGGCATGAGATAACGCCAACTATGTGCCGAGTCGGGGAAACCGTGAAGACATAGGGCTAACGGGCCAGTTCCACACTCAAGGTAGGTGAAGTCGATGCCGTTAGCGGTGACGGTATGAGTAGTGATGTCATGAGCCATATCCGAACGGTACTCGGGTGTGGTGCGACACGCGTCACTCTAAGTAAATGTTTACTTCAAGAGCGAACATGCGTAGCGTTAGAGAAATGGGGTCAGAGCAACTACGCGTCACGTTTCACGGCGTTCGCGGTTCAACACCATGTCACGGGCCCGCCACCGTGAAATACGGCGGCAACACTGCATGCGTTTCTGTGCAGGCTGAAGGACAACGTCCGCTTCTTTTAGACCTTGGAACTGGTCTTCGTTATTTCGGTAAACAGTTTGTTGAAGAAGACGTACCAGTCAATGCAGTGGCATTGGTAACGCATTTGCATTGGGACCATATTCAAGGACTGCCGTTTTTTGCACCGGTGCTACAGCCAGATGCACGGCTCGAAATGTTTGGTCCAGCTCAAGAAGATGGCACCAGTTTCATGGAATCGGTAAAGAGCATTGTTCGTCCACCAACTTTCCCCGTTGACATGGCGGGCTTGCACGGACGTTTTTCGTTCCATGATGTTGCTGATAATGATTTCGCAATCGATGGTTATTCCATCAAGTCGCGTTTGGTTCCTCACATCGGACCAACAGTTGGATATCGCATTGAGTTTGGCGGAGTATCCATTGCCTATATCTCTGATCATCAGCAACCGCTTGACGGGTCGTTCTCTATTGCTGACGGAGTCCGTGAACTGGCCGAGGGCGCAGATCTCTTGATTCATGATGCCCAATACACACCTGCTGAGTTCGTGACTAAGGCTCATTGGGGTCACTGCACCACAGAATTCGCGGTTGGTGTTGCGATGTCATGTCGTGCAAAGCGATTGGCTCTGTTTCATCATGATCCAGAGCGCACAGATGCTGAACTTGATGCGACGAAAGCCTGTTCAGAATCTTCAGGCGTTGAAGTTTTTGTGGCCCGTGAAGGCGCAACAATCAACTTGTGACCTGTTGCGTCTAATCTGAACTCATGTCTGCATCTTTTGACTCTGCTCACTTTCGTGCCGTCCTTGGCTATGTACCGACCTCTGTCGTCGTGGTTACAGGACTCAACGCGCAGGGGACAGCGTTTGGTCTCACAATTGGTTCCTTTGCATCCGTATCGCTCGATCCACCACTTGTTGGTTTTTTTCCGGGTGTCCGTTCACAATCCTGGGCTGCTATTCGTGAATCTGGTCGCTTTTGTGTGAATGTCCTCGGATCACACCAAGAAGAAATGTGTTGGCGTTTTGCCAAAGAAGGCGACGACAAATTTGCCGGTATTGAATGGTTGCCTTCAGCCGGAGGCAGTCCGGTATTACCAGGCTCTATTGCATGGATTGATTGTGAGATTGATACGGAAACAGTGATGGGGGACCACACATGTGTTGTTGCCCGCGTCACGTCGCTTGATCATGCAGAAGAAGTAGAGAATGCCATGGTGTTCTTTCGGGGCAAAGTCTCAAGCGTGAAGCACGTTGGATAGTAGGGAAATCACAGCGCGCGCCTGTGCCGCTCTAGTTGGTGCAGTATTGGCTCTTGCCGGAGCAGGCAAAGTCACATCGTGGAATCAATGGCGTGCTAACGCTCGCCGACAACACCTGTGGCCAATCGTCGCTGTCGCGCTCCCGCCGCTGGAGTTAGTTCTTGGTGCTGCATTGTTGGTATTGAAGCCCGCCGCCACCGTTCTTGGGCTCGCAACATTGTTGTTAGTTGTGTTCACGTCATTTTTGGCATTACAGGTCACAACTAAGTCTCAAGTTCCGTGTGCGTGCTTCGGGGCCAATGTGAATCGTCCGCCATCATGGCGAGATGTATTGCGCAATCTTGCGTTAATTGCGTTGATGTTTACTGCTGCAGCATTCAGCTAAACAATTATTGAACGCAATCGATAGCGAAGGACAACGTTTGTGCTTCATCACGCCATTGGTCATAACGACCTGAAGGCCCGCCATGTCCTGCGCCCATGTCGCATTTGAACACCACTGTTGTCTGCGGTGATTCGTGGCGCATGCGAGCTACCCACTTCGCTGGCTCGTGATAGCTAACACGAGGGTCGTTCAAGCCCGCGGTGACATATAGCTGTGGGTAATCACGAGCGACAGTGTTGTCATACGGCGAATAGCTTGCGATGTATGAGGCGCTTGGTTCTGCACGCGGGTCGCCCCATTCTTCCCATTCAGTAACGGTAAGCGGCAACGACGGATCGCTCATCGTGCTCACCACATCGACAAACGGAACTTCAGCAATGGCGCCCGCAAATCGAGTTGGTGCAATCGTGATGCAGGCACCTACTGCGAGTCCGCCTGCGCTTGCACCACGGATCACCATTTTCATGCCGTCGCAGATACCGCTGTCTGCCAAATGTGTAGCTACTGCAATGGTGTCGGTAAAAGTATTGCGCTTGTGCTGTAAACGGCCCTGTAGATACCAGTCACGGCCCATCTCGCCTCCACCGCGAGGATGTGCAAGTGCCCAGATCCAGCCCCGGTCAAGTAACGACAGTCGCGCAACTGAGAACCATGGGGCAACTGAAATTTCATACGAGCCATACACGTACACCATTGCTGGCGCTGTGCCATTGAGAGGAGTGTCGCGATGACGCACGATGTCAACGGGTACTTGAGTGCCATCGTCTGATGTAGCCCACAAACGTTCCGACACATACATTGACAAGTCACAGGCATTAACGCGAACTTGTTTCAGTGTTGAGACGTCGTCTGCAGCAATCAAATACCACGCAGTGGTGTGAGGCACTGTGAGTGATTGATACGACAATCGAATGCCATCTGTATCAAAGTCTGGGTTGGTGTCGAGTTCCACTTCGTGGGGCTCATCAAGAATTGCGATGTGTGAGACCTTTCCGTCACGACCAACAATTGAAATCACTTGTTGTCCATGTACCCATCGCTGCATCACCGCGAATGAAGAAAAACACTCAAACTGGGTAATGCGCTCGCCGGCCACGTGAGAGAGAAACGGTTTCCACTCAGAGGGAAAAGAGGTCGAGGCAGTCATGACTTGAAAATCAACTGCATCCAGGTTTGTGGTGATAGCTAATTCAGTACCCCAGTGATCAACGGTGTATTCAATGTCATCACGTCGCGGGGCAACACACATCAGCTGTGCCGTAGGTGATGATGCATCCAGAATCCACGTCTCACTTGACGTCTTGCTGGAGGATTCAATCATGATCAACTGGCCGGAACGGCTAGCGGCGACACCTACAAAGAATCGCTCGTCTGCGTCTTCGTAGACCATGACATCGTCTGTAACTGGTGTACCTATGTGATGTCGCCATACCTGCCACGGGCGCATTTGTTCATCGGGAGTCACATAAAACAGCCAGTCGTCGTTCGTGCTCCATGCAATACCACCGAACGCTGTGTCGGCTATTTCGTCTGATACATCGATGCCTGTTTCGGTATCTCGAATGCGCAATGTGTAGTACTCGCCACCATCAATATCACTTGACCATGCGAGAAAACGGGTGTTGTTTGAGACTTCAAAGGCACCTAATGAGAAATAGTCATGGCCTTCTGCCTCAAAGTTTTCATCAATGAGGATTTTTTCGGTCGCAGTGGTTGCAGTTCTGCCCCGTGAATGGATGGCGTATGCCTTCCCTGTTTCAGTGCGAGATGTGTACCACCAGCCCGAGTGGCTCACGGGGTGAGATGCATCATCTTCTTGAATGCGTGACTTAATAGTTGAGAATATCTCTTCTGTCGCCGACGCTTGATTCGCAAACCACTGTCGCGAGTATTCATTTTCTGCCGAGAGATAACTCAGAGTATCGACATCATCTTTCTGCAGTAGCCACGCGTATGGGTCTTGCACCTCACCAGAGGGCCGCACCCATGTATGCGGTCGACGCGGGGCAATGGGTGCGTTCAATGTCATAGTGTGCAGGATAAGGGCAAGTGCACGGTACCGTTTTGGCATGCGCGTGTGGATTGATCAAGACCTGTGCACGGGTGACGGTTTATGCGTTGATCATTGTCCCGATGTGTTTGTGCAACTTGAAGATGGCATCGCCTATGTTGCTGAGCGTGGTGAACCTCTCAATGATCCGGGTGGTGCTGGTTCGTTAGCCGTCGTCGTAGTTCGTGATTACGCAGCCGTGGTGCAAGCCGCCGATGTGTGTCCTGGTGAATGCATATTTGTCGAGATGGACGAATGATTATTTTTGTGGTGAATTGTTCTCACCTTTAAAACGATGATGAAGATGAGGTGAATTTTGTATCGAAATTTCCTGTCTCCGTTACAAAACGCATTGTATCGCACACCCTTACCCTAAGGTAAGTGCAATGTCTCCGCGCAAGAACTTTCAACATCTCGATCATCGGCTCGCAGATGCACTGGAAGTTATGGGGGAATGGTGGACTCCTCTAATCATTGCTGCAGTCAATGACGGATCATTTCGTTTTGAATCCATTCAGAATTCACTTGGAATCGCACGCAATATTCTGACTGATCGTCTGAACACGCTGGTTGCTGGTGGCGTATTGGAAAAACGGCTCTACGCAGAAAAACCTCAACGATTTGAGTATCACCTCACTGCAAAGGGTCTCGAATTGATTCCTATTATTCGGAATCTTGAGCAGTGGGGCACGCGGCACTTCGCTAATAACGGCAGGTGATTTTGTTTTCATAATTCCCTAGTACGGTGCCTATTGCAGGTAAATATGAAATTGTCCAACACCATGTCACGTCGTCTTCATCGATCGTTAATAGTCTTTCCTGCTCTTGCGCTCGCAGTAACCGTCGGATGTGTGAGTTCCTCTGGCGCAGCACAGACGCCTGAGGCAAAGAAGACCACAACAACTCTGAAGAAAAAAATTGTCCCCACCACAATTGCAAAAGGTGCAACGATCGTCGACCCAACTGCATTAGCAGTTCTCTCCACCATTACCGTGCAGAACGAATACAAGACCGGGTATTCACGTTCATTGTTCAAGCATTGGATTGATGCAAACGGAAATGGTTGCGACACGCGCGAAGAAGTACTGATTGTGGAATCTCAGAGCAAAGCTCAAGTTGATGCCTATGGGTGCAAAGTGATTGAAGGTGACTGGTTGTCGCCATATGACAATGTGATGCACACCAATCCGAGCGAACTTGATATTGATCACATGATTCCCCTGAAAGAAGCATGGGATTCTGGTGCATGGAAATGGACTGCGGCACAACGGCAAATATTCGCAAATGATTTATCTGACCCTCGCGCGCTCATTGCAGTGACTGCAGGTCAAAACAGATCAAAGTCTGACCGTGACCCGTCAAATTGGATTCCAACACAGAAGTCATACATCTGCACGTACCTTTCTGAGTGGGTAGCTATCAAGGCGCATTGGTATCTCTCCATGGATCAGAGTGAATTTGGCCGCATCAAGAACTTGCTCACTGCATCGTGCGCTTCAGCCACAATTGCGCCGTGGGGAACTGCCGCTGTGCCTCCATCAAAATCTGCGACAACGTCAATAACTGAATCCACAAGCCCCGTGGCCACGTCAGCTACAACGTTGGCTCCCGTCGCCACCACACCTGTTGCCATCGCAGATCCCGCTGGGGCGATTGGCGCGCGTGAGGTCACGCCAGTTCGATGCAAGAAAGCCGAGTCTGGTCAGATCGGGCAATATAAAGGTGTCGCCTATGTCTGCTCCGACCACCGCAAAGATGGCACGGCCTATGCGGCTGGCTATTACATGTGGCGCCCAGCCTAAATTTGCCTTGTGGCGCTCGGGCTGTTGCCCGATAGCCTTGACTCCTATGTCGAAGAAGACCAAAAAGCGTAAGGCGCGCATGCGCCGCTCCAAGGCCAACCACGGCAAGCGTCCAAACATGGGTCGCGGCTAAGCCGACACCCATATGAGCCGCCT
>CAMDBY010000056.1 GCA_945889575.1 Bifidobacterium breve | reverse complement strand
GTCCATATCGACGGGAAGGTTTGGCACCTCGATGTCGGCTCATCGCATCCTGGGGCTGAAGCAGGTCCCAAGGGTTGGGCTGTTCGCCCATTAAAGCGGTACGCGAGCTGGGTTCAGAACGTCGTGAGACAGTTCGGTCTCTATCCTCCGCAGCCGAAAGAGTCTTGATGAAAGCTATCCCTAGTACGAGAGGACCGGGATGGACGGAGCTCTAGTGTGTCAGTTGTCCTGCCAAGGGCATGGCTGATTAGCTACCTCCGGAAAGGATAACCGCTGAAAGCATCTAAGTGGGAAACCTGTTCAAAGATGAGGACTCTCACAGGGTTAACCTGGTAAGGCCCGTGGCTAGACCACCACGTTGATAGGCTGGAAGTGTAAGGACAGTAATGTCTTCAGCTGACCAGTACTAATCGGCCGAGGGCTTTATTTAATACGTGCTCGTGCTTGCTCTGGAGTCCTTGTGGGGAGCCACATTGACAATTGATTTTCGGTGACCATAGCGACAGGGTCACACCCGTTCCCATTCCGAACACGGCAGTTAAGCCTGTCAGCGCCGATGGTACTTGGGGGTAGACCCCCTGGGAGAGTAGGACGTCGCCGAAATTTTTCGAATAAACAACCCCGGCTTCGGCCGGGGTTGTTTGCATTTCTGGGTTAATTCGCAAATGCGCTCCCTACACTTGTTGCCTATGTCTGAACGTCCAAGCAACTCAGGCCGCCCCGATAGAGGGTCAGGCCCACGTCGCTCTGGCGATTCTCGTCCCGGCGGTAATTCGCGTCCACCTCGTGGGGATTCTCGTGGGGGAGACGACCGTCCTCCTCGCAGTTTTGATCGTGATTCACGTCCCCCTCGTGGTGACCGTGATGATCGTCCTCGCAGGTTTGATCGTGATGCTCCTCGCGGAGCGCCACGTGGTGATCGTGACTCTCGTCCTCCTCGCAGTTTTGATCGTGATTCGCGTCCCCCTCGCGGTGACCGTGACGACAGACCACGTTCGTTTGATCGCGATTCGCGTCCCCCTCGTGGTGACCGTGATGACCGTCCTCGCAGGTTTGATCGCGATGCTCCTCGTGGAGCGCCGCGTGGTGATCGTGATGACAGACCACGTTCGTTTGATCGTGATTCTCGTCCTCCTCGTAGTTTCGATCGCGATTCACGTCCCCCTCGTGGTGACCGTGATGACCGTCCTCGTTCGTTTGATCGCGACTCTCGTCCCCCTCGTGGTGACCGTGATGATCGTCCTCGCAGGTTTGATCGTGATGCTCCTCGTGGAGCGCCGCGTGGTGATCGTGATGACAGACCGCGTTCGTTTGATCGTGACTCTCGTCCTCCTCGTTCGTTTGATCGCGACTCTCGTCCCCCTCGTGGTGACCGTGATGATCGTCCTCGTAGGTTTGATAGGGATTCACGCCCTCCACGCACTGCAGCACAAGAGCGTTCTGATGAAGTCAAAGGTCGCATTGGCGAGCGCCGCACAAGTGGTGAAATGTCATTGCCACCAGAGCGTTCTCGCGAAGATTGGGTAGATGAAGGTTCTGTTCGTCCTGCACGCAAAGCTCCAAGTTTTGGTCCGCGATCAAAGGGAACAGGTCGCCCACAAAAAGGTGGACGCAAAGAAGTGCGTGCACTTGATTCAGTAGTAGAGCAATTTGAAAAAGCTCTCGGATCAAAAGCATCACCACGTGCGTTAAAGCGTTACGACGCAGCATTGCAAGCATTCGAAGCACATCGCTACGACGATGCACGCAAGATTCTTAACCCAATGTCACGTGAATATTCAGAAGTCGCTGCCGTTCGCGAAATGCTCGGTTTGTGCTTGTATCGCGGTGGCCAATGGAAACGTGCACTCGTTGAGTTTGAAGCATCATTGAAGTTGAATCCGGATTGGATTTTCAATCACGCAGTTATCCAAGATTGTCATCGCGCATTGGGTGAACACCAAATGGTCGAAAAGTATTGGCAAGAACTTCAAGAAGCGTCACCTCATCCTGAGTTGATGGCTGAGGGTCGCATTGTTATGGCCGGTTCAATGGCTGATCGTCGTCAGATTACTGAAGCGCTTGCGTTGATGGAAAAGGCAGCGGGCGATATGAATCGTCCATCTGAATACCACTTGCGTCAATGGTTCGTCATTGCTGATTTGTATGACAAAGAGGGCAACGTGATTAAAGCTCGTCAGTTTTTCGAGCGAATTGCTGCAATTGACCCTGGATTTGTCGATGTGGCAGAAAGACTTTCCACTCTCGGCGCCTAATGCACACATTCCTAGTAACAACTAGGAGAAGTACATGGTTTCCACAACAACAAGCATTGACACCATTGGTGTCAATCTGGTCATCCTCATCGGCGAAGTGACATCGCCTCCCGTTCAGCGCACCCTTCAAACAGGAGAAGTCGTATCGAGTTTCGATATAGCAACTCATGTGGAAGAGGGTCGAATTTCGGTGCCAATTGCATGCGCGGGTGAGTGCGAAACAACTCATGTGGGCGACAGTGTCTGCGTTGTGGGCATGGTTCGTCGTCGCTTTTTCCGTTCGGGAGCCGGCGTCACCAGCCGCACTGAAGTGTTGGCAGAGCAAGTGATTTCGATGCGCCGCAAAGCGAACGTCCGAAAGGCTGTCTCGCGAATAGTGGAGAATCTTTCAGCAGATCTTGAAATCTGACTACTATTGGCATCGCCCCCGAATGTGTCTTGTGCACATGCGCTTTGTGCACTCGGGGCTCGATGAAAGGTCTTGTCGAATGAATCAAGAACAGCTCGCGCAAATGCGCAACGGAAAAGGTTTTATCGCCGCACTCGATCAGAGCGGTGGAAGCACTCCAAAGGCATTGCTGTTGTACGGCGTTCAGGAATCTGCGTATTCAAATGATTCAGAAATGTTCGATGTCATTCATGCCATGCGCAGTCGCATGGTGGAAAGTCCAGAGTTCAACGGAGACCGCGTTCTGGGGGCAATCCTGTTCGAAGGAACCATGGATCGTGAGATTGGTGGAATGGGCAGTGCTGAGTTTCTTTGGAACAAAAAGCACGTCATTCCGTTCTTGAAGATTGACAAAGGACTTGCCGACGAAGCGCTGGGCGTGCAAATCATGAAGCCGAACCCAGACCTTGACGCCTTGCTTGCTCGGGCTTTGAAAAAGGGCGTGTTTGGCACGAAGATGCGCTCTGTCATCAAGTTGGCAAATGCCGATGGCATTACAGCCGTAGTGGCTCAACAGTTTGAAGTAGGTCGCCAAATCCTCCGTGCTGGTCTGATTCCGATCATTGAGCCAGAAGTCGATATCAATAGCCCTCAGAAGGCAGAAGCCGAAGTGTTGTTGAAGGCTGCGCTTTTGGCAGAACTGAATAATCAGCCTGCTGATCAACCAGTGATGCTGAAGTTGACTCTTCCAGAGACCGATGGTTTCTTCGATGAGCTTGTTGCTCATCCGAGCGTGCTTCGTGTCGTTGCATTGTCTGGCGGGTATGCACGAGAAGATGCAAACGCTCGTCTTGGTCGTAACAAGGGTGTCATTGCGAGTTTCTCGCGTGCACTGACCGAAGGGTTGTCTGCTCAACAGAGCGAGTCAGAATTTAATACCGCGATCGGCGCTTCGATTGCGTCGATTTACGCTGCGTCTATTAGCTAACTAGTTAAGGTCGCGCATCACCATGCCGGTGCGAAGTTTGGGTGTGAAGAACGTTGACTTCGGTGGCATAAGTTCGCCGGTGTCTGCCGTGCGGCGAATTTCAGTAAGGGAGACAGGCCGAATAAGAATCGCTGATGCGGCAATCCCTGTGGCAAGTTTGTTGACGACTTCTGTGACTCCATGCTGGTAGGTGACGGAATGTTCCGCGTTGCGCAGTGCATGTTCCAGACGTGCGCTATCCATTTCGCGAACACCGACAAAGGTGTCGGATCGTGGCGTGAGGAATGTCCCGGTGCCATCTGGTGCAACCAGACACAGTGATCCGCGGGCATCCATTTCGCTAATGGTGTGTGGGCCAACTCGTCCAGCATCTGCCGTGTCGTAATGAGAAGCAAGTACTGACAGCAGTGAAGCATTGTCAATGTCGTACAGACGATGAATTGCAGCGACACTGAGTTGTTCTTGAACCAATTCAGCAACGTAGGTCATTGTTAGTTCAGCGCCTCCCGGGTTTCCTGCTGTACGGCTCTGGTCTCTAAATGTGCGGCTGATGGCATATCGATGATGTCCGTCAGCGATGAGCACAGGATTTTCAGAGACGAGATGCGAGATGGTGGCAATGCGAACAGGATCAGAAACGCGTTCCAAAACGTGATGGACGCCTTGTTCATCGGTGCATTGCGCCACAACTTCGCCTGGTGCACTGAGTGCGGCGGTAAGACCAGAAGTGAGCGAGAGTCCCCACACCGGGCTGAGGTTTGCGTGAGTCGCAATGGTGAGGTCTAGACGATCGGTCTTGGCCTTGGGAGTGGTGCGTTCATGGGGAAGAACTCCGCCTGCCCCTTCATCTACTACTTCGAGTGCACCGATGACTCCGACCGTGGTGCGTGTTGTTCCTGCTTCGTCAGTAAATGTCATGCGATAAATTGAGAATGTCACAGAATCATCGGAAACGATGTGTCCGCTGTTGCGCCATTCGTTCAAACGGTCAGCTGACAATTGATAGCGTGACGGCCCGTCCGCATCAATGGGGTAGTCGAGAAGAACAATATTGTGCGGGTCTGTTGATGCATAGGCGGCTCGTTGGTCTTCGTCGAAGACGTCGTACGGAGCAGATGTCAACGCGGTGATATCGGTCGATCCGTGAGTCGAATATCGGAGAGCGGCGAAGGGTTCAAAGCGGGGCATGGGATAAAGCGTGGCAGGATTAATGACTATGCGCAAAACCGTGTCTCCAAAAGTTGTGTTGTGTGACCTTGATGGGGTCGTCTGGCTTGCTCATCAGCCGATTCCTGGATCCGTCAGAGCTATTGCGTCGTTGCGAGAAGCAGGCATTCGGGTTGTCTTCGTGACAAATAACTCATTTTCAACGTATGACGAACAAGTAGCCGCACTTGCCTCGATTGGAATCCCTGCTGAGGGGGACATTGTGACATCAGCAATGTCAGCAGCCACAGCAATGAAAAGTGGTTGGCGCGTGCTGGTATGCGGTGGTCGCGGCCTGATCGAAGAAGTGAGTCGAGTAACGAAGGATGTTGTGGTGGCGTATCACGAGCCGATGGCTGCTGGCAATTTTGATGCAGTGGTTGTCGGTTTTCACCGCGAGTTCAATTACCAGGTTTTGACTGATGCATTGACAGCCGTGCATGGCGGAGCAGTTCTGATTGGTTCGAATGATGACCCGACGTATCCGACTCCGAATGGCCCGATACCGGGTGGCGGATCAATTCTTGCTGCAATTGAGAAGGCGTCGGGGGTCACGCCAACAGTGACGGGCAAACCGTATGGTCCGATGGCGCAACTGGTGCGAGAGTTATGCGGCAATGTGTCACCCGAAGAAATGGTGATGGTCGGCGATAGATCAGATACTGACGGAGGATTTGCTCGAACATTAGGTGCCCGTTTTGCAATGGTTTTGAGTGGGGTGACGGATACGGCTGAAGGCGTTGATGCTGACATCATCGAGGCTGATTTATCTGCAGTAGCTCAAACCTTGCTCAAGGAGTGAAGGGGTGAGCAGTACGCTCAAAGGGTGCGTATGCGACTTGATGCCGCCCTTGTGAAAAGGGGACTAGCAGAGAGCCGCTCTCACGCTGCTCGGATGATTGACGAGCGCAATATCACTGTCGGTGGAGTAATCGCTGAAAAAACTTCTCGGATGGTTGCTCCCGATGAACCAATTGAAGTTCTGGTCAAGCGTCGGTTCGTGAGCCGAGGTGGAGAAAAACTAGAACACGCACTTGACAGTTTTAATATTTCTGTAGAGAACAGATCAGTGCTTGACGCTGGTGTATCCACGGGAGGCTTTACAGATTGTGTTCTTCAACGCGGCGCTCGTCGCGTGTTTGCAGTTGATGTTGGCCGTAATCAATTGCACGAACATATGAAGTCGGACGCTCGTGTTGACTGGCGCGATGGAGTGAACGTCAGAGATTTGGTTGCGGACGATTGCCCGTATCCCTGTTCCTTGGTAGTTGCAGATCTGTCGTTTATCTCTCTCACCAAAGTTTTGCCAGCGTTCTTTGGGTCAGTTTCGAGCGAGCCTGGGTTTGAAACGCCTGGGATGGTTCTCTTGGTGAAGCCCCAATTCGAGGCTGGACGCGTCGAGGTATCTCGCGGCAAGGGGGTCATCACAGACCCCGAAATCCATCGAGAGGCCTGCGACACCGTGCGCGATGCCGTGGTGGACTTGGGTGGGAACGTTGTGGGCATTATCGAATCGCCCATTAAAGGGGCAGAAGGAAACACAGAATTCTTAATGTATGTGAAATGCCCCACCCGTTCCGTAAGTTGTGAGTCATGAGTCGCCTCGGTCTAGCCGTCCATCGTTTTCGTCCTGACGCGTTAGAAGTCGCTGGTCGGGTCATTAGTTGGGCCGGTTCCAACGGGTACGAAGTCGTCGTTGACGAGTCAGACATAGCATCGCTTCGTACAACAAGTGTCACCAGTGGCGATGTTGGCGATGTAGACGTGGTGGTGTCAATCGGAGGCGATGGAACCATGCTTCGGTCTGTTCATGTACTGAACGGCCGAGTTGTTCCGCTTATCGGAGTCAATCTGGGGCAATTGGGGTACCTAGCTGTTGTTGAAGATGACGAAGTTATTGAAGCGCTCGATGTGTGGCATAACGGCACAGAAGGAACCGAATATCACTATGACGATCGGATGCTGTTGGAAGTGTCCATGTGGGCCAAAGGGGCTCGACTGACCAACCACCTAGCAATGAATGAGGTAGTTATTGAGAAATCAGAAGCAGGGCACACTGTCCGCCTCGGTGTCGATATTGATAAGGCGTCATTCACTACATATGCAGCCGACGGTTTGATTCTCGCAACTCCCACTGGGTCTACTGCGTATTCAATGTCGGCTCGCGGGCCTATTTTGTCGCCGCGGTTACGTGCCATTTTGATGACACCTGTTTCGCCCCACATGTTGTTTGATCGTTCGATGGTTCTAGACCCACAGGAATTAATACGAATCGAGATTTTGGGACATCGTTCGGTAAATGTTGCCACTGATGGTGAACTCGTGCACACACTTCGACCAGGAGACGTTGTTGAAGTGCGCGCCGCACAGGAAGTTGCTCGATTCGTGAGATTTAAAGAACAGCGATTTCATCAAACGTTAAAATCTAAATTTGGGTTGTCTGATCGATAATGCTTGTTGAACTCTCAATAGAGAATTTGGGCATTATCGAAAATGTTCGAGTTTCTTTCGACAAGGGCTTTACTGCTTTTACTGGTGAAACCGGCGCTGGTAAGACCATGTTGGTCGAGGCAATCAACTTGGTGGTCGGTCGTCGCGCTGATGTGTCCGTCATTCGCGATGGTGCTGAAGAAGCTCGTGTTGAGGCTCGGTTCATTACCAGTACTGATTCAGGAGAAGTTGAAACAATTCTGTGCCGAGTTTTGCATCGCGAAGGCCGTAGTCGTGCCTATATCAACGACCGAATGGCCACTGTTGCATCGCTGGCTGAAATTGGTGATGAATTGGTCGACATCCACGGGCAGCATGCTCATCAACGTTTGTTGTCTTTAGCAACGCAACGCAGTTCTCTTGACCAATTCGGAAATGTGAACACGGCTGAACTACGGCAAGCTCGAGAAGCAGTCACACATATTGATGCAAACCTCGCCGCTCTAGGCGGAGATGAGAAATCCCGAGTTCGTGAGATCGACCTATTGCAGTTCCAATGCGATGAAATTGAATCAAGTCGAATCACGAACCCTGATGAAGATGTTCAGTTGTCCCATGAAGAAGACATGTTGACTGACGTTGTTCGCCATCAAGAATCACTGCAAAAGATCGTGGCACTGTTGTCAGACGATGGTGCAGTCGTAGATCTTCTCGGTGAAGCGGTCTCGGCCATAGCACCGGTCACGTCGTTGCCTGCCTTGTCTGAACGACTTCGTTCCCTGGCGGCAGAAGCTAAGGATGTATCTGACACAGTGCGTGATGCAGCAGACGGATCTGAACACGACCCCGCTCGCCTTGAAGAGATTCGTTTGCGCAGGCAGTCTCTACGCGACCTGATGCGTAAATACGGCGACTCATTGTCTGATGTGATGGCATTTGGGGCAGAGGCCCGTGAGCGTCTCAATGAGTTACTCGGATACGCCGAGCGGGTGAATGAGTTGGAAAAGGCCAAGGCTGTGGCGTTGCGTCAACTTTCGATTTGCCAGAAGGAAGTCGGTAATGCTCGGCGTGCTGTCGCTCCGAAGCTGGCAACCGCCGTACAGAAAAGACTCCGACAACTTGCTTTGCCAAATGCAGCAGTCCAAGTTGCGGTGGGAGACATTGATTCTGACCCAGCCGGCGAGTCAGTTGTATTCATGCTTGCTGCAAACCCGGGAAGTGCTCCACAGCCGATTGCAAAAGTCGCCAGTGGGGGAGAATTGGCCAGAGTCATGCTTGCATTACGTCTGGTTCTTACCGGCGACCCAGCAACCATGGTCTTTGACGAAGTTGATGCCGGAATCGGCGGGGAAGCTGCTGTTGCTGTTGCCACTGCCTTACGCGAACTCGGTAATGATCATCAAGTCATCGCTGTCACTCACTTGGCGCAGGTGGCGGCTTCTGCTCATGGCCAGGTAGCTGTATCTAAGTCTGTCAAGGGTGGGAAAACTTTTGGTGCAGCAACTCGTGTGGCCGAAAGTGAGCGTGCATCGGAAATTGCCCGCATGTTGTCTGGCGGAGTAGCAGATGAATCTGCCAATGCCCATGCTCGTGACCTATTAGAGAAGCTTGGCGGGCAAAAGAGACGATCCCAGCGCTCATAAAAGTGGTTTCACTCTGGGGGGCTCAAACCGATTAGGCTGTTCTTCCGTTAGCAATTACGTCGGCGGGAGTCTCAATGCCAAAGCACATATTCGTGACAGGTGGCGTTGCAAGTTCCCTCGGTAAGGGTCTCACTGCTTCTTCTCTTGGGCGATTGTTAAAAATGCGTGGACTTCGCGTCACAATGCAAAAACTAGACCCGTACATCAACGTTGACCCGGGCACGATGAACCCATTCGAACATGGCGAAGTCTTTGTTACAGACGATGGTGGCGAAACAGATCTTGACCTTGGCCACTACGAACGCTTCATTGATGAGAATCTCACACGTAGTTCAAATGCAACTACTGGTTCCATTTATCAGGCTGTACTCGCTGCAGAGCGTCGGGGCGATTACTTAGGAAAAACAGTTCAGGTTATTCCGCACATCACCGACGAAATCAAGCGTCGTATCCGTCGCATTGCAACAGAGGACACCGATGTAGTTATTACAGAAGTCGGCGGAACCGTGGGCGACATCGAAATTCTTCCGTTTCTCGAAGCAATCCGACAGTTTCGCAATGAAGCGGGCCGAGACAATGTCTGTTATTTGCACGTCACTCTGGTGCCGTTTATTGGTCCGAGTGGCGAGCAAAAAACAAAGCCAACGCAACACAGCGTTACAGAATTGCGCTCGCGGGGTATTCAGCCCGATGTCATTGTGTGCCGAAGCGAAGAACCTCTCAGTAGTGGTTTAAAGCGGAAGATTTCGCACATGTGCGATGTTGATACCAATGCAGTTATTAACGCCGCAGACGTCGGCAACATTTATGAACTTCCGCTCGTGCTTCATGACGAAGGTCTCGACACTGTCGTTTGCGACATCTTGCACCTCGATAGTGCAGTCGATTTATCGTCATGGGAAAAACTTGTTGCGCAAGTAGACGCATCAGTGAAGCCGGTAAAGATTGGTCTCATCGGAAAGTATGTTGAACTACAAGATGCATACCTCTCCGTAGTGGAAAGTTTGAAGCATGCTGGGTTCCATCACGGAGCCAAAGTTGAGATCGATTGGATTCAAGCTGAAGATGTTGAAGGACTTCTTGCATCGGGTCGGCTT